>JAUYQT010000762.1 GCA_030697085.1 Azonexus sp.
TGGAAAACAACCTGATCAAGCGTGACAAGCTGATCATTGCCGATGAGTCGATCGACCTCGATCTGATCACCCAGCCGCTTTATGTGGTGACGGCGGAGGACGATCACATCGCGCCGTGGAAGCAGTGCTATCGCATTCGCAAGCAAATCAATGTGACCGCGCCGGTACGTTTTGTTCTTTCCACCTCCGGCCATATTCTCGGCATCGTCAATCCGCCGGCCAAGCCGCCAAAACGGGCTTACTGGATCGCCGAACCGGAGCGTAACGAGCACTGGGAACACTGGTTTGGCCGTGCCGAAAAAAAGCCGGGCACCTGGTGGGATGACTGGACGCAGTGGTTGGGTGAACGGACCGGTGATCTGGTCGAGGCTTATCCCGTCAGCAATCGAAAATTCCCTGCCCTGGCCGATGCGCCGGGCACTTATGTTATGGAAAAATAAGCGCTGGTTTGGCGGTCTGGTGTTAAATACGCCATGCTGCTTTTAATGCGTGGGCAAAGGCGACTCTGGCGTGTCGCCTTTGCAATTTTTTGCTTACTGAAAATGTGTTGATTGATAACCGAAATGACAACATTGACCACCCAACGGCCCGCGGTCGACACCGATTTGCTGCGAATTGTGCATATCAACGAAGAGATCAAGCGCGTGGTGGGTGTCTCGGTCAAAATCAATATCATGGCGCTTAATGCGATATTTCTTGCCAAGCGCGCCGGCACGGCGGCCTTGGGTTTTGGTGTGCTGTCGAATGAATTGCGGGTTTTTTCGCAAGACCTGCGTACTTGCATGGAGTCATTGAACGGCTTGATTCATGCCTGTGTTAATCAGGTCTCTGTCGGCTTGAAGGGGATTCGCAACAGCCGCTTATTAACCGAGGCGGCTCGACTGGCGCCGCAGCAGACCAGCGTTGTTCGAATTTTGCATGAGCATGAACAGGAAAATGAACGGCGCACCCAGCGCCTGACGGCCTTGCGGCGGCAACTCAAGGGTGCGCTGGAGGATGTCTTTCAAATGGTTGAACTGGGCGGCGTGCTTGCCAAATCGGCCAAGATTGAAGCGGCCTATGGGCAGAGTTTCGCGCCTTCGCTGGCCCAGGTGTCGGGCGAATTTGACGGCGTGGTTGAGGAAATTCGCGGTTCCCTGGAGTCGCTTCGCCGTTCGGCATTTTTTACCGGAAATCGAAATAACTGGAGAGGCTGAGTGAAAACAACAAAGACAATTTTTCAGGATGGGAATCACAAATGGGTGGCGATTGTGCGCGACCCGGAGAAGCCGAATCACCTGATTGATACCAACGAATATCTGGTGACGCATGGTGGCAAGGGGCTATTGCTCGACCCGGGCGGCGCTGAAATTTTCCCTGCTGTTTTTTCCGCGCTATCCAGTGACTTCGACCCGTCAGCGCTGGCGGGTATTTTTGCATCGCATCAGGATCCGGATGTTTGTTCTTCACTGGCGCTTTGGCTCGAATTTAATCCGGAAATGCGCTGCCATATCAGCTGGTTGTGGAGCGGTTTTATCCCGCACTTTGGCGGCAAGGCGGAAACCTTTGTGCAAATCCCTGATGAAGGCTCAGATATCTCCCTGGAAGGGCTGACACTGAAGGCTGTACCAGCGCATTACCTGCATTCTTCCGGTAATTTCAATTTGTACGACAAGGTCGCCAAAGTGCTTTTCTCCGGCGATATTGGTGCTGCATTGCTCCCCCCGGGAGCGGATGGTTTATTCGTTGAAAGTTTCGATGCCCACATTCGCCACGCCGAAGGTTTCCACAGGCGCTGGATGGGTTCCAACGAGGCCAAGCGGCGCTGGTGTGAGCGCGTTTCGCAAATGGACATTGACATGCTTTGCCCACAGCACGGCGCGATTTACCGCGGCGAGGACGTTCAGCGCTTCATTAGCTGGTTTGACGAGATTAAGGTAGGGGTCGTCAACACCTGATTTTTCGCGATTTGACCGTGGTCAAGGTGAGCCGAGGCGCGCTACCCCGAGAATGAATCATCTAATCGCCGTGAGCTAGCCATGATCAACATCCGTACTCTAATGACCGAAGATCATCGCCATTGCGATGATCTTTTCGCCGACGCCGAGCAGGCGCTCGCCCAGAATCATCCGGAAGCTGCGTTGGCCGCTTTTGAACATTTTCATACGGACATCCTGGCGCACTTTGATACGGAAGAAAAAACACTTTTCCCGACCTTTGAAGCCAAAACCGGTATGACCATGGGGCCAACGCAAGTCATGCGTATGGAGCACATTCAGATGCGTGCGATGCTGAATGATGCGGTCGACGCGTTGAAGGCGGGCAATATTGATGATTATCTCGGTCAAGCTGAAACCTTGCTGATCATGATGCAGCAGCACAACATGAAAGAGGAAAACATGCTTTACCCGATGTGCGATCAGTATCTGTCCGCTGAATTGCCCGAGCTTATTCCGCGCCTTGAAACCGAGCTTTCCGCATGACCCACGCCAAAACTCCCCACGTAGTTGATGCCCGCTACCTTGAGCCGCCCGAGCCATTCGTCAAGACGATGGAGATGCTTGACCTGCTTCAGGAAGGCGAGAAAATGCTGCTGCTACTTTTTCGCGAACCGCACCCACTCTACAAAGTACTGAAGCAAAACGGCCATGCATATGAAACCGAACTGCAGCCGGATGGCACTTTTGAAATCCTGATTTCGCGTTGAATCGCCGACGTTGATTTGTCCACGTTGAGTCGTCTGCCCAGATGCAAGCATTAATGTCTTTTGAAAGCGCGCCGCCCTATACGGCGCCGCTGCGCTTCTTTTTGACGGCACCGTTATTTGCCGTTCTGGCGGGTCTGATTGTCGCATTCGAGGGGGCGGATATATTTGCCTCGCGCTGGATGCCGGCTGCTCTGGCTGTCACTCACCTGCTGACCCTTGGTTTCATGTTGCAGATGATGCTCGGCGCGCTGATTCAAATATTGCCGGTGGTGGCTGGTGCCAATTTGCCCCGACCACTACTCGTTGCGAAAATAGTAAACATCGGCCTGACACTCGGCACCCTGTTGTTGGCCGGGGGATTCTATTTTGGCCTGCCAACTTTGCTTATTGGCGCGGCCTTGTTACTCGCGCTCACCGTGATCTTCTTTCTGGTGGCGGCGTTGCGTGCACTGGTCGGCGTACCTTCCACCAGCCCGACGATTCGCGGCCTCAAACTTGCCCTGTCGGCACTCGCCGTCGTTGTTAGCCTGGGCTTGATCATGGCGCTCGCACTAGCCCAGGGCTGGACGCTACCTTTGTCGGCGCTGACCGATTTGCACGCTGGTTGGGGATTAGGTGGCTGGGCCGGTATCTTGCTGGCCTCAATAGCCTACGTCGTTGTGCCGATGTTTCAACTAACGCCGGGCTATCCGGCGCGGCCGAGCTGGTGGTATCCGGTGGCGATGCTGAGTTTTTTGTTATTTTGGAGTGGCGCAGTGCTGATTGACGCCGTGCTGCTGGTGCGCCTTGGTCAAGGGCTGGCCGCCCTGGCTGGCCTGGCCTTTGCTGCCATGACACTGCGCTTGCAGGGCAAACGCCGGCGCGCCCGCGCTGATGTGACTTATCGCTATTGGCAGCTTGGTTTGGTGAGCAGCGTTTTTGCCCTGCTTATGCTGTTGACCGCAGCTATCTGGCCCGCCGCCACTGATTTTCAGGGGTGGACGATCATTTTTGGCATTCTGCTGATTGCCGGCGGTTTCCTCCCATTCATTATCGGCATGCTTTACCGGATTGTTCCCTTTCTCAGCTGGCTACATTTGCAAAATCTCGGTCAGGCCAAGGTGCCGGCGCCGAACATGAACAAAATACTGCCCAGCCTCGATATGGAACGGCAAATGAAAGCCTACGCCGTGGCGCTGGTGCTGCTGGTTGTGGCGGCATGCTGGCCGGCGTGGTTCAGTCGCCTGGCCGGGCTGGCTTTTGCCCTGGCCAGTGGCTGGCTGTGGCTCAATCTGCTGGCGGCGGTTCGTCGTTATGGCGAACACAAGGCCGACATCGAGGCGAAGCTTGCCGCCCTGTTAGCGGCTCAATTGGCCACGCCATGAGCTATCTGTTACTCAAGCATCTGCATGTCACCTGTGTTGTTTTGAGCGGCCTGGGTTTCTGTTTGCGCGGCTGGTGGATGCTGCGTGATTCGCCCCGGCTCAGCCAGCGCCTGGCGCGTGTTGCACCGCATGTGATCGATAGCCTTTTGCTGGGCAGTGCCATCATGATGGCGGTTCTGAGTGGCCAATATCCTTTTGTGCAGGGTTGGTTGACCGCCAAATTTCTGGCTTTGCTCGCTTATATTCTGCTCGGCATGATGGCGCTCAAGCGCGGCAGGACAAAAATCATTCGCATCCGGTTTTTCATCCTCGCCTTGCTCAGTTATGCCTATATTGTCAGCGTTGCGCTGACTCGGAATGCTTTGCCCGGTTTGTAGCCCGCCGTTGCAGGGTATAACCGGGATCGCGCATCAGAGTTTGCCCAGTTTGCGATAAAGCGTATTGCGACTGATCCCCAGTTGGCGAGCCGCCGCCGAGATGTTGCCGCCAGCGGCTTCCAGCGTGCGCATTGCTGCCAGCCGGCCGATTTCTTCCAGGCTACCGGCACTGCTTTCAAGTGGCGCAGCGGCCCAAGGGTCGGCAATGCGCGATGATGTGGCGCTGCCAGCGAAGGGATTCGCTTCAAAAAGTTCTTCCGGAAGGTGACTTTCGCTGATCAGGGTTTCGCCTTCGTCCAGCAAGGCAATAGCCACCCGGATAACGTTGAAGAGCTGGCGAATATTGCCCGGCCAGTCATATTTCTCGATCGCCTGCAGTGCGTTTTCGGAGAATTTAACCGGGGCGCGATAGCTTGCTTCGGCGGTGGCCAGCTTGGCTACCAGTTGCCGAATGTCGGTACGATCGCGTAGCGCCGGCAGGGTGACGCACAAGCCGTTCAGGCGGTAATACAGATCTTCGCGGAAATTGCCCCGGGCGACCTCTTCGCGTAATCGGCGGTGCGTGGCGCAGACCAGTGAAATGTCGACCTGAATGGCCCGCGTACTGCCCAGCGGCGTGACGCAGCGTTCCTGCAAAACGCGCAACAGACGCGCCTGCAGGTTAAGCGGCATGTCGCCAATTTCGTCAAGGAAGAGCGTGCCACCGTGCGCCTGCTGAATTTTTCCCGGAGAGCCTTCTTTGCGCGCACCGGTGAAGGCGCCGCCCTGATAACCGAAAAGTTCGGATTCGATCAACGTTTCCGGGATCGAAGCACAGTTTAGTGCAACGAAAGGGTTGCTCTGTCGCGGGCCGCTGTTGTGGAAACCTTTGGCGAAAATTTCCTTGCCGGCGCCTGATTCGCCCTGAATCAGAATCGGAATATCGCGTCCAAGAATGCGTCTGGCGCGGTCGATTGCCGCCTGTAAACGGGCGTCACCCGTATTCAGGGTGTCCAGGTTAGGTTCGGCGCAAGGAGATGCGATCGGTGTTGGCTCTGGCCGGCGTGTGGCGCGTTGAGTTACCGGAGTTTCATCATAAACCCGGCCCGCCATGGTGAGCGGCGGCAACTGGCCACGCAACTGAACATGGATGGCTTTGCCGTTGATCATCAATTCGCAACTGCCTTGCAGGCCGTGACGCAGACGGTCGATGAGGCTAGCCAGATTGGTTTCGAAAACCATGGAAAAGTCGCGTCGCACGGCATCGACCTGACGAATGCCGAGAATTTTCAGACCATCGCGATTCATTGCCAGCACCTGACCATCCGGTGAAACAGCGGCAATTCCTTCCTTCGGGCTGCCGAGATAATCCGCGCGGCCATGAAAACAGACCAGAATGTCGCGGGCGTGAGTGGCTTCAAAAAGGCGCCGCTCCACTGTTAAGGCAGAAAGGCGGACCAACCCCATGGTGTGATGTTTCTGCACCCGATAGTCGCCGGAAATATTGAGAATGCCGATCAAACGTCCATCCGGGCCAAAGATCGGGCTGGCGCAGCAGGTAAGAAAACCGTTGTGCTCAAGAAAGTGCTCACCGCCAAGAATCTCGGTTGGCATCTCCTCTGTCAGTGCTGTCCCGATGGCGTTGGTGCCGCGCAGATTTTCGTCCCAGGATGCACCGGCTGACAGGGAAATGCGGTCGGCGCGGTCAACAAAATCAGGGTCGCCGACGGTTTCCAGCAGTAATCCATTCGCGTCGGCGAGCACCACCATACTGCCCGAATGACGAATCTGCTCGAAAACATGCTCCATGATCGGCCGCCCCTGCAGCAACAGGTAGCGGTTGCGTTCCTGCTCGGTTTTCAGGGCAATGCGGTCTAAGGATTCGAGACCTGGCAGCGTGCCGTTTTCGCTTAAACCAAAGCGCTGGCAACGTTCCCAGGAGCGAAGGATCAGCGGATCAACCAAGCCCTCCGGGTGTTCGCCGCGATCAAAAAAAAGTCGTCTGGCTTTTTCCAGATGCTGACCATGCATTTCAGTAATCGGTTGAAAATGTCCCATCTCTCCTCCAGTACTTTCGGTATATTTTTTATTTTGTTGTTTCATAACGTAGCATCTGCATCTGTTCTTAGCAAGATACTGAACAAGGAAGGTGCTTACTCAGCAATTGGCATGCCAAGCATGCCTGGTACCGATCCCGTTTGCGCGCTTGGCGGCTGGCCCATTGTGATAAGCGCCTTTGAAGGCGTTCGCACCCTCCATGAGGGTCGCCCTGGCACAGGCTTTGCAAAAGAGTACGAACAAAAGCAGTTACTCGTACTCACCAAAGGAGCCAATGTGAAACATCCCGTCCGTTCTCTCTGCACCCTTGCCGCAGCCCTTTTCTTTGGCGCCGCCGCGCCGCAGCTCTTTGCCCATGGCGATGTCGTTCCGCAAGCCGTTGACACCACCGGCCTGAAAAATCTGGGGGCTGACTGGCTGGCCGCAAATCCCTATCGTAAAGATAAGACCGCTATTCGTATCGGTGATTCCGCTTACAACCAAAACTGTGCTCGCTGCCATGGTTTGAGTGCAATTTCCGGCGGTATTGCTCCGGATTTGCGTTACATGCCCGTCGGTGATGAAGGTGACGAGTTCTTCATGCCGCGTATTCGTCATGGTGCTGTGCGTGACGGTCGGGTTTATATGCCCCCGTTTGAAGGTATTTTGAGCCAGGAAGCGATGTGGGCGATTCGTACCTGGCTGGAGACTGTTCATGAAGAATAATCGCCGCTTGTGGCTTAAGGCGCTGACCGTTACACCGCTATTTTCGCTGCTGCCGGCCGGTGCCGATGAATTGGCGGCGTTGCGCCAGCGTGGTCGTTTGCGCATCGCCGTTTATAACGATTTTCCGCCTTATGCGATGAGTGGTGGCAAGGGTATTGATGCTGATATTGGTCGGGCCATTGCCGAGAAATTGGGGCTGGCGCCGGAAATCGTTGGTTTCAATGCCGACGAAGATATGAACGACGATCTGCGTAATATGGTCTGGAAAGGCCATTATCTCGGGACGCAACCGGCCGATGTGATGCTGCATGTGCCGGTTGATGAGAATCTGGCCCGGGCCAACGACAAGGTCCGAATTTTTGGTGCCTACCATCGCGAAACCCTTGCGCTGGCCCGAAACCCGGATATCGTGCCGGCGCTCGCCGGGTCGGCCGCGGTAGCGCTCGAAATATTCACCCGGGAAAAAATCGGCGTCGAAACCGCCAGTCTGGCCGACTCTTTTTTGATGGGCGCCCTCAGTGGCCGCCTGCGCGACAATGTCGTGCATTTCAAAACCGTTGGCGACGCGACGAAGGGGCTGCTTGATGGCCGTATTGCGGCCATTCTGGCACCTCGTGCCGAATTGGAAAGTGCTTTGCTCGGGCAGACCCGCTTCCCGATTGATGCCTCAAGATTCGCCGAATTGAAGGTTGATAGCTGGCCACTTGGCATGGCTGTCAAGGTGGAAGACGCGGCCCTGGCCGAAGCGATCGGTGCGGCGCTGGCTGATCTGAAGCGAGATGGCAGCCTGGCCGCCATCTTCAAACGTCACGGCATCAGCTACTTGCCAGCCTGATCAGGTGGATATTCAAGCGATGACTTCCCCGCGCTACAGCCTGCCCGCCATTGCCCTGCACTGGGGGCAGGCGATACTTGTTTTCTGGCTGCTTTGGCTGGGCTGGACGATGACCGACCTGCCCAAAGGGGCTGAACGAAGTGCCGCCTACGGTCTGCATAAATCGCTCGGCCTGCTGATGCTGTTTATCGTGGCTATTCGCCTCGTCTGGCGCCAGCGAAAAGCGCCGCCACCGATGCTGGTGGGCGGCTGGGAGGCAAAACTGGCCCATCTTGTCCATATTGCCCTATACGGCTTCCTGATTCTGGCGCCATTGGCCGGCTATCTTGCGTCGTCATTTACACCCTATGCCTTGAAGTTTTTTGGCATTGAGATTCCGAAAGCAGGCTGGCCGGATGAATCCTTCAATGCTTTCTTCAAGCAATGTCATCTGTGGGCGGTTTGGGGCGGTGCTGGCCTTATTTTTCTGCATGTGGCCGGCGCGATCAAACATCTGCTCAAACGGGATGGTTCAATACAACGGATGTTGCCCGGTAAGTTGTTCAAAAAATGAACAGGGTGCTCCAGGTCTGATCAGGTATGGAGCGAATTTATCTGACTAAAGTCATAAGAATTACCGTCCGCCGGGCGGTGTTTAGAAGCCCTGCGGTCAACGATGAAAAA
>JAUYQT010000005.1 GCA_030697085.1 Azonexus sp.
GTCCAGGCATAACCCGCCTTGGCTGAAACGACCTTGGCCAGATCCATTCCGGCCAAGCCAGGAAATTGCTGAGCCAGAAGTAGCGCCCTTTCTTCATCAACCTGACCCGCCAAAATACAGCCGGCCTGGGCTCCTTTTTCCCGCAGGATGCGCGTCAGCTTGCGAGTATCGATTCCCGCAATGGCGACGATGCCGTGCTTTTTAAGGTAGGACGAAAGGTCCTCCTGCATGCGCCAGCTGGAAGCGTGCGGCGGCAAGTCACGAATCACCAGACCAGCCGCATAATTGGCGTCGGATTCAAAATCCTCCGCATTGCAACCGGTGTTACCGATATGTGGGTAAGTCAGCGTCACGATCTGACGGCAATAGGAGGGATCGGTGAAGATTTCCTGATAGCCGGACATGGCAGTGTTGAACACTACCTCGCCGCTGGTCACGCCTTCTGCGCCGATGGATTGGCCCTTGAATACCGTTCCGTCGGCGAGGGCAAGAATGGCGGGTACAAATGAGGGCAACAACGACACGACCGGCTCTCCTAAAATTCTATTTATGCATGTGCCAAGCGGGAAGGCTTGCGCCTCCCCGCTTGTGTTTTTTTAACCTTGATATTCTAGCCGAAAATAGCCTTTTCAGGCAAATTCAAGGGATTACGGGAGCTCACGGGTTTCGACGAATCGAATAATAGCGGGACGAACTTTCCCCATCTCATCAGCCAACTCAGCGAAAAGTCGACGGCATTTTGTCCAGTCCGTACTTTCGACTGACAGAGCGGCATTTTCCATTTCCATTGCCCGACGTCTGGCATGCTCGGCGTGAAACATGGCCAAGAGGCCTTTCAATGTATGCGCATTCATCCGCAACTCATGTGTATCGGAGGCCGCGAGCGCCAGATTGATACGCTCAAGATGGCCGTCCCATTCAGAGAGGAGCATGGCAGCCATTGTCGCAAAAAGTTCAGCATCACCGATGTCATCAAGCGCCGCTTTTAGATCCAGTTGCGCGGCATCGGCGGACGCCCTGGCGCCAATTAATGAGCCTCGCCCATCAAACGCTTCTTCACCCGCTCTTGCCAACGCCGCAAATAGTGCTTCAGTACGTAATGGCTTAGCGATGTAATCATTCATGCCGGCTTCCATACAGCGATCTCGGTCACTGGTCATCACATTAGCTGTCATGGCAATGATGTACACCGGTCGAAACTCTTGAGATACCACCCAACTGCGACGCATTTCGCGCGAACGTATCGCCTCGGTTGCCTCAATACCGCCCATGACGGGCATCTGCATATCCATCAAAATGACATCAAAATGACCGCTATCAAATTGCTCGACCGCCTCCGCCCCATTATTGGCAACGATAACGCGGTGTGACTGGCGCTCCAGCAAACGCCGCGCCAACTCCTGGTTAACCGGATTATCTTCAGCCAGTAATATTTTTAATGCCTTCCCGACCGGCTCTGCCGAGTAGAGATCAAAAGCTGCCAATTCCAACTCAGCCGTCACACCCTCAGCCAATCCCAATGCATCAACGAGATCACCAGCCCCAATTGGCTTTACCAGATGTGCCGAAACTTCCAGTTCACGCAAACGGGTTAAGTCATGGCGCTGATTTTCAGTTGTCAACATCATCAGCAGGCGCTCTCGCCGTGCCGTACTGCGCCAATTTTCAGCCAAAGCAAAACCGGCGGGTGACTCCATATTGGCATCGGCAAAAATGTAGTCATAAGGGAAGTCGACCGCACGACTTCGCTCAACGGCCGCCAACCCCGCTTCTGCGCTCCCGGCCTGTGACACCTGAAGGCCAAGTCTTTCAAGCATCTGAACCAAGCAACGCCCCGCTGCTGCATTATTCTCAATTATCAGCGCCCGACGGCCCTGATATTTAGAAACCGTGATCGCAGCCGAGCCAACCTCGGACACCGTGCCAAAGCGCGCTACAAAGGAGAAAACAGAGCCCATGTCCGGCGCACTTTCAAGCCAGATCCGACCATCCATCAACTGAACAAGCCGACTACTGATCGCCAAGCCAAGACCGGTACCGCCAAAACGCCGGGTCGTCGAAACATCGGCTTGCGAGAACGCCTCGAAAATCGCTTGCTGCTTGTCCGGCTGCACACCAATACCCGTGTCACGAACTGAAAACTTGATGAAAACCGATCCATCCGTTATCTGATCAAGCGTGACCGATAGCGTCACTTCGCCCTGCTCGGTGAACTTGATGGCATTGCCAATCAGGTTAATGATCACCTGGCGTAACCGCGTCGGATCACCAAGCACCCGCAACGGAACGTCCGGGCTCATATCGGCAATCAGCTCCAGACCCTTCTTGTGGGCGCTGACAGCGAGTACGCGAGCCGCCTCAAGCAAAGCGTCATGAAGCGAAAAGGCCAAGGTTTCAAAGCGAATCTTGCCGGCTTCGATTTTCGAAAAATCGAGAATGTCATTGACGATAACCAACAACGACTCGGCTGACGATTTCACCGTTTTAAGGTAGTGCCGCTGCTCCGCATCAAGCTGAGTATCCAACGTCAATTCAGTCATGCCAATAATGCCGTTCATCGGCGTACGTATTTCATGGCTCATATTAGCCAGAAATGCGCCGCGCGCCTTATTGGCCGCTTCGGCGGCCTCTTTAGCCAAAATAAGCGCAGCCTCAGCTGCTTTAACATCACTAATGTCGCGCTGCAAAACCAGCATCCGGCTGGGCTCACCATCGGCATCACGGGCAGCAACCGCTCCTCGCAACAAAAACCAGCGCCATTGACCATCTTTCGCCCGAATTCGGCACTCGGCCTGAAAATATCGCTCCTGACTCAGCGCTTGGGCAGCAATGCGTGCCTGCAAGGCCTTGAGATCATCCGGCTGCACCAGCCTCTGCCACTGGGCGATGGAATGATCAAGATCGTTAGGGGCATAACCCAGCATTTCTTTCCACTGACGCCCGGCGTCAATGTTGCCACTACGCAAATTCCAGTCGGTCAAGGCATCGCCCGAAAG
>JAUYQT010000044.1 GCA_030697085.1 Azonexus sp.
GTGGCGGTGGCACGGCGGCGAGCGAACAAACGATGTCCTGTGGATAGAACGGCCGTCCCGACCAGAACGGCGCATTGCCATGCAGCGCAAGTAATACGGTCGATTCGAAGCCGTAGCTATGCTGAGGCGGAACGGTGCCGACAATACTGTGTGATTGCGTCAATAGACCGAGGCGGCTTGCTTCGGCGTGGGCGCTTCTGACCAGTCGGCCCCAGGTTTTGTGGTGTGGTGCGGGCCGTCCGGTGGAGCCGGAGGTGAACAGGCAGGCGGCGATTTGTTCGGCCGGAATAACCGGGATTTTTGCCACTTTTTCCGCGTTGACCGCAGCCTTACCCGCCTGGGGGCTTGCTTTGCCCTGCAGAAGGTATTCTTGGTGGCTTGGATGCACCGGGAAATCGAGGCGCGGCAGGTCGAGCGTGTCGAAATCGTCGTCGCACAGGCAAACAAGATCCGGGTAGGCGCTCTCGATCTGGCGCAGGGTTTCGGTTGATTGAGAAGCGGGTTGCAGGCTGGTTTTGCCGCTGATCAGCCCGGCGGCGAAACCCACCGTGAAGCGGTAGCGATCCTGGCAAACGTTGAGTAGATTTTTGCCCGGCGGCAGTAGCGCTGCCAGCGCTTCGACCTCGGCGAGAAAATCGCGCACCCGCACCGAACCGGTCGGTCGCCAGGCAAAAATGTCGTCGAGGCTGGCGTGGCCAAGCAGTGGCAGGCCATTCATTCTGGGAGCCTCGGTTGAAGACAGGCGTTGAAGTCCTTTGTTTTCCCGGCTCATCCGGCTTGGATTCATGGCAACTTGGTCAGTGGCTTGCTGGATTGATGCATGGTTGCCCGGTAGCCGCGAATAGTGTCGGCGATACTGGCGCGATCTTCAGGTGCCAGGATGAAATGGCGGGCAATGTGCTCGACGATGAACATTAATGCGACCAGCGGCATGGTGAGCAGATTGGCGAAGATTGACCAGGCGTTCGGTAGCGGTAGCCAGAAAAGTACGGTCGAGGTTATCGCTGTGAGCAAAAAGAAGGCCGTCCAGGCAATCGTGACCTGGCGCGTGTAGCGGGCCTGAGCCGGCGAAATGATGCCCTGATGCGCCATCAGCGCAAACTGGGTGACCAAGGCTTGGCGTTGACCGATCAGGCTACGTCCGAACAGCGTGGCGAGCGCCAGATTCGTGCCGACGTGCTGGACGTAATAGAGGAGTGCGACGTTTCCCCGTAAATAGGGCCAGCTCCAGGCGAGCAGCCCGAGTACGCCGACGTTGCCGAGGACCATCCATAACGGGTTGCCGACGCGCCAAAGGAGCATGACGACAATGGCGACCAGCGGCACGGTGGCCAGAGCGGCTGAAAAATCGGGATGCTTCTCGCCCGTGCTGCCGTAATGGGCGAGAAAGGCCCAGGCGATGAGGACGCACAGCAAAGCCAGGCCGCGCAGCAGCTTGGCCAGAGTGATTTTCATGTCGTCCGTTGGCTGGCAATATGCGCGGCCAGCGCGCGTAGCGAGGAGAAAATGTGCAGGTTGTCCTGATTGTCCGAGCGCAACTGGAAACCGTAACGCTTGGAAATGACCAGCGCGATTTCCAGCACATCGATCGAGTCGAGGCCAAGACCATCGCCAAAAAGTGGCGCATCGGGTTCAATTTCACTGGCGGCCATGTCCAGATTAAGCGCCGTAACAATCAGTTCGGCGACTTCGGGTAAAAAGGCTTCGACAGCTTCCGGCGAGATTTCGTGTGACATGGGTGCGGTGCTTTCGGGATCAGTTAGGTTGCGGGGCGAAACGCGAGGACTGCGTTGCTGCCGCCAAAGGCAAAGGAGTTTGATAAAGCGGCCCGTAGCGGCTGGCTACGTCGGCCACTGGTGACGTGATCAACACCGAGACAGGCCGGATCGAGCGCCTTGAGATGGGCGGTGGGCGGAATGGCTTGTTCGCGTAATGCGAGTACGGTGATGATGGCTTCGATGGCACCGGCCGCACCGAGCTGGTGGCCGTGCATTGACTTGCTGGCACTGACTGGCAGGCGGGCGGCGTGCTCACCAAAAACCAGTTTCAGGGCGGCCACTTCGACCGAATCACCCTCGGCGGTTGCTGTGCTGTGGGCGTTGACGTAGTCAATTTCTTCAGGCATCAGGCCGGCATCGGCCAGTGCCGCGTTGAGCGCTCGGACCTGGCCGGCGGCTTCCGGGCGGACCAGATGGCTGTGGTCGCAACTGGTGCCGTAACCGACTATTTCGCCATGAATCCTGGCACCCCGCGCGATGGCATGCTCCCAGTCTTCGAGCACCAGCGCGGCGCCACCCTCGCCCAGTACCAGGCCGGTGCGGTCGGCGCTGAAGGGGCGGCAGGCTTGCGCTGCGTTTTCGGCATTGCCACTGGCCATCACCCGCAAAGCCTCCCAGGCACGGGCCACGCCGTAAGCCTGGGGCGCATCGGAGCCGCCGGTCAGCATCACGGTGGCCTCACCGCTGCGGACGCGGCGGAAGGCTTCGCCGATGGCGATGGCGGAGGAAGCGCAGGCCACGGTATGGCTCATGCTGACGCCGCCGAGGCCGAGCTGGATGGAAATATGGGCGTTGGCAGCATTATTCATGCCGAGGATGACCGAGAGTGGCGAAACGCGCTCGCGGCCTTTTTGCCAAAGTTCCCGGTAACCTTTTTCATAAGCCAGCGTGCCACCCAGCGCGGTGCCCCAGGCAACGCCCCAGTTGTCGCGGCTTTCGCTTTCATCCTTGGCCAGCTCGCTGCGACTGAGGCCTGCATCGGCCCAGGCATTAAAGGCGGCAGCGGTGCCGAGTTGTGCGAAACGATCCATCATCCCGGCCAGTGGGCGCCCCAGCGCGGCATCGGCATCGAAGCCCTGGCAGCTGACAAAGGGAATGGCCAGCGGGCGGGGAGTGTCGTCCGTTTGAAGAAAGCGCACCGCTGATTCGCCGGCCAGCAGGCGGGCAAAGAAATCCGGTAGATCACCGCCGAAAGGGCTGATTATTCCCAGCCCGGTAATCGCCACCCGTCGCTGTTTCATGCGTCAGTCTTTTTCGCGACGCAGCTGGTCCATCAGGCTCACCATTTCGCCGACTGTTTTGGGGCTTTTTAAGTTGCTGGAGAGGGTGACGCCGCAGCGATCTTCAAACTCGAACATCAATTCGAGCAGCATCAGCGAGTCGACGCCGATGTCGGCCAGGCTGGCCTCGGGGGTGACGGTTTCGGGGTCAAGACCGAGGTGGTCTTTGAGAAATTCTCGGATCAGGTCAATGGAATTCATGGCGCTGGATTTTAGCCGAAAGCCCCCTATTTCCATAGGTTTATGACGTTGATGGCCGCCAAGTGAAGGGGGCCGCCTGGGTTTGAATTTGCTGCTTTTCGCGCTGTGGCAGCAGCTGTCGGCGTCAGGCGCAATAAAGGGTGGGATCAGTCTGGCCAGCCGCAGCGAAGCCTTCGGCGCGCAGGCGGCAGG
>JAUYQT010000125.1 GCA_030697085.1 Azonexus sp.
CCGGCCAAGGGCTTGAGCCAGTCAGCCCAGTCGAGCCACCAACTGCCTTTTTTCTCGTCGGCTGCGGTCAACCACGCTTCTGACTCGATTTTTACGTTTTCATTGACCCAATAACTGCGCTTGTTCTTGCTGGCTGGATTGATGACGCCTGCGATATGCCCCGACGCCCCCAGCACAAAACGCACCTCGCCGCCCAAAATACGGGTGCCTTCGTAGGCGGACTGCCACGGCACGATATGGTCTTCGCGAGTAGCCAACAAATAAACCGGCATTTTCAGTGTACCGAGGTCGATCGACTGCCCGCACATCTGCAACTTGCCTGGCACGCGCAGGCTATTTTCAAGATAGAGATTACGCATGTACCAGCAGGCAAACGGCCCGGGCAAATTAGTGGAGTCAGAATTCCAGTAGAGCAAATCAAACGCCTGGGGTTTCTGACCCTTTAGATAATTTCCGGTGACGTAATTCCAGACGAGATCATTGGCTCGCAACATCGAAAAGGTGTTTTGCAAATCACGCGCCGGTAACAGCCCCCCTTTACCAATCGATGCCTCCCGGGCTGCCAGGCCTTTTTCGTCAATAAACAGGCCAATTTCGCCGGTGTCCGAAAAATCAAGCAAGGTTGTCAGCAGCGTCAGTGAGGAAACAATATCTTCACCGCGAGCTTTCAGCACGGCCAGCGCCGAAGTCAGAATGGTACCGCCGACACAGAAGCCGAGCGCATTAACCTGTTTCACCTTGCAGATTTCCAGAACCACGTGCAAAGCGGCGATCGGGCCATGTTCAAGGTAGTCTTCCCAGGTCAGGTTGCCCTGCTCTTCCTTCGGGTTACGCCAGGAAACGAGGAAAACCGTGTTGCCCTGCTCGACCATGAAACGGATCAGCGAATTTTCCGGCTGCAAGTCCATCACATAAAACTTGTTAATGCAGGGTGGAATGACAACCAATGGCCGAGTGCCAACTTTTGGCGTCAGCGGCGTGTATTGAATGAGCTGCATTTGCTCATTTTCATAAACGACAGCCCCTTCCGTCGTGGCAATATTTTTACCGACTTCGAACACCGACTCGTCGGTCATCGAGATACGGCCCTTCTCGAAATCCTTGACCAGGTTATTGATCCCGTCGGTAATGCTTTGACCCTTGGTTTCAACTGCCAGCTTGATAAATTCCGGGTTAGTTGCCGCGAAATTCGACGGCGCCATTGCATCAGCGACCTGACGCGCCATAAAGCGCAAACGATTTTTTTCCTTGTCATCTGCCGATGGCATCAACTCAACCATTTCCTTGAGAAACTTGGTATTGAGTAAATAGGCCTGATGCGTGTAATCAAAAATCGGGCTTTCGCGCCATTCGGGCGCCGAGAAACGGCGATCACCAGGCTCCGGAGCGACTTTAAAATCCTGTTCCTGCCCTTTTTGCTTGGCCAAAACCGCTTGCCAAAGCGACATTTGCTGATCCATGTAACTTTTTTGCAAAGCATTCATTGCTTGCGGATCAGCCACGGGCGGCGGCGCGGCGGCATCCTGATTAGCGTTCTTGCCCAGAAAGTCCATAAATTGCTGAGTCATTTTTTGACCCGCCTGCATGAACTGCATGGCGGAACCCAAAAATGCATCTTTGTCATTCGATCCCTGCGCCATGGAAAGACTCGTCTCTATAGTTATCGGGGTTTGAATTTGAGGATTTTGCATACCGACCTGAGTGCTGTCAATGCATTTGCATGCATAATCACCCACATGTACATCATCGCAATCGGCTGGCTTTACGTCACTATCCTCGTTGCTGCCAATGAAGGCAGCATTATCGCGGGCGTCATTTCTTTTCTCTTTTACGGGTTGATACCCTGCGCCTTGTTGCTGTGGATGAGTGCCGGCAAGGTGCGCCGCCAACGCAAGACCTATCGGGAATTACTCGCCAACCAGCGCCTGAACGATGGCGATCGAAGCGATACCGAGGCCAATCAGTAAGACCTGCTGAATTGTCGCTTTCAGCTCTGTACGCTTGTGCAACCCGGGAATCAGGTCAGCCACCGCGACGTAAATCATGCTGGCCGCCGCGATGGCGAGCAATGTTGGAATAGCTTCCTGCATCTCGGAGAGCGCCAAATAGGCGAGCATGGCGCCAACCAGCGTCGCCAGGCTGGATAGCAAATTGAAGGCCAATGCCTTTGCTCTGCTATATCCGGAATGCAGCAGGATCATGTAGTCGCCGACTTCCTGCGGAATTTCATGGGCAATAATGGCCAAAGCAGTGACGATACCAAGTTCTGTGCTTTGCAGAAATGCCGCGGCAATCAAAATGCCATCCACGAAGTTATGGAAGGTGTCGCCGACCAGAATAAGCAAACCTGAACGCCCGTGATCATGGGCTGGCGCTTGCGCTTCGTGCGCTTCGCAGTGGTCGTGGTGACAATGCCGCCAAAGCACCAGCTTTTCAAGTACAAAGAAAAACATGATGCCAAACAAGACGGTGGCCGCCATGCGGTGCGGCTCGCCATGCTCCAATGCATGTGGCAAAATTTCCAGAAACGCGGCGCCCAACAAGGCGCCGATTGCATAAGAAATCAGGATGTTGATACGTTGCACACCGAAAACGGTGCTGATCGCAGCCGCAGCGGCGACGCTCAGGGCGCCACCTGCCAGCGACACGACGATGATCCAGGAAAGAGTGCTCACACGAATTCGCTGCTTTGGAGAGGCGCGGATTATACGCTGGACTGGTCAGCCAACCAGATCAGGGTGGCCATACGCCCGGTCACACCCTCTCGGCGATAGGAGAAAAAACGCTCATGATCACTCGCGGTGCAAAAACCACCACCGCTGATCGACTGAATACCAGCCGTCCGCAGACGCTGGCGGGCTAGCGTATAAATATTGGCCAGCCACTTGCCTGAAGATTTTCCGGCAAAGGCATTTGCCGCAGCGGGATCAAACGCGACAAACGCCGCTCGAACTTCATCGCCCACTTCAAAACGACTCGGCCCAATAGCCGGACCCAGCCAGGCGAGCAACTCTTGAGGCGATACCCCCATCTTGGAAATCGTCGCCTCCAAAACGCCAGCCAGCAAACCGCGCCAACCGGCATGGGCAGCTGCAACGACGCTGCCGCCCCGATCGCAGAACAACACGGGCAGACAATCTGCCGTCAGCACAGCACAAACCCTGTTTGGCTGGTGGGCATAAGCGGCATCGGCCTCGAGAAAATTTGCCTCAAAATCGGCGTTGACCGCAGCAATGCCATGCATCTGCTTTAGCCAAAGTGGCTCAGCCGGCAGGCGCTGACGCAACATGGCACGGTTGGCAACGACGCAGTCTGGCGAATCACCAACATGATCACCGAGATTAAAACCATCCCAGGGCGCCGAACTACAACCACCGTAACGCAGCGTTTGCAAAGCACGTACATTAGCGGGCGCCGGCCAAGCCGGAACCAGCCAATCAGGCATTACGCAAACCATCGAGCAAATCGCGCATATCTTCCGGCATCGGCACCTCCCACTGCATTTTGAAGCCGGTGACCGGGTGCATCAGACCGAGACGGGTGGCGTGCAAGGCCTGACGATGAAATTCCGGCAGGCGCGGGTTCGGTTTGCCATAGACCGGATCACCGACTAGCGGATGACGAATCGACATCATATGGACACGAATTTGATGCGTCCGTCCGGTTTCCAGTGAACATTCAAGCAGCGTGCAATAAGTAAACTTTTCCAGAACGCGGAACCACGTCAAGGCGGGCTTACCCCCCCGATTTTCCGGCACCACTGCCATTTTGATCCGCTGCGTCGGATGGCGACCAATCGGCGAATCGACGCCACCGTCACGCTTCATCGAGCCCGACGCCAGCGCCAGATACTGCCGGCGGACGGTGCGGGCCTGCAACTGGCGAACCAGATCGGTTTGCGCTTCCAGCGTCTTGGCCACCACCATCAGGCCGCTCGTTTCCTTATCCAGCCGATGCACGATACCGGCCCGCGGGACATGGGCGAGACTGGGCAGATGATGCAGCAAGGCATTCATCAGGGTGCCACTCCAGTTGCCGCTACCGGGATGCACAACCAGGCCGGCCGGTTTGTTGATAACCAGCAGGACTTCGTCTTCATAAACGATGTTGAGCGGGATATCTTCCGGCAGTTCCGGCTGCTGGCGCGCATCCTGCGGCTCATTAACAAGTAGAAATTCGCCGCCATACAACTTGCGCTTAGGCTCAATTTCACTTTTACCATCAACCAGAACATGACCATCACGCACCCAGGCTTGCAGGCGATTTCGCGAGTGCTGCGGCAAAAGTTCGGAGAGTATCTGATCAAGACGTCGACCAGCACTGGCATTGGGAACCGTCAGGTTATGCGGCTCAGTTCGGCTATAATCGCCGGAGTTTTCCATAGGATCTTTCATGATGCGAAGTTTAGCCGCATTCCGGCCTTTTCCTGCCTTCTTCAGCGTGCTGATGGCAGTTTTCGCCGCCATTTTAATCTCAGGTTGCAGTTCACTGAACGACAAACAGGATGAAACCGCTGGCTGGTCGGCGGGCAAACTCTATGCTGAAGCCAAGGATGCCCAAGCTGATGGCACCTACGACAAGGCAACCAAATACCTTGAGAAACTCGAATCGCGTTTTCCATATGGTCGATTC
>JAUYQT010000132.1 GCA_030697085.1 Azonexus sp.
ATGACGCCGATTTTCCTGCGCACGACACAAAAGTGGCGTGCGCAGCGCCAACGCCTAATCGCGCAGTTCCCGGCCGGTTAGTTTGATGAAAACATCTTCCAGATTCGAGGCGCGGTGCACATAGCGCAGACCGTGTGCTTCGGCCAGCCGAGCCAACAGTGGGTGCGGATCACGGCAATAGAAAAAGGCGGTTTCGCCGCTGGTTTCAACGCGCTCGGCCAGCGCACGATGGCTTTCCACAAAGGCCGGCAGGTCACCGCCGGCTTCATCGAAAACTTCAATCACCTGCGCTTCAATATGCTCGGCAATCAACTGGCGCGGACTGCCTTCAGTAATCTTGCGGCCGTGATCAATAACGATCAGCTTGTCGCACAGACGTTCGGCCTCATCCATAAAATGCGTCGTCAAAATTAACGTTTTTCCGGCTGACTTGAGTTGTTTCAGACGATCCCAGATCAGGTGCCGTGCTTGTGGATCGAGACCGGTAGTCGGCTCATCGAGAAAGATAATATCGGGATTATTGACCAGCGCCCGGGCCAGCGTCAGGCGACGCTTCATGCCACCGGAAAGCGTCGAGATCCGCGCCTCAGCCTTGCTGCCGAGACTGGCAAAGTCGAGTAGCTGCGGAATTCGAGCCTTGATTTCGGCATCAGGAATACCGAAGTAACGACCAAAGACGAGTAGATTTTCACTGGCCGTGAAATCCGGATCGAGATTATCGAATTGCGGCACAACGCCAACTCGCGCTCTGGCCTGCTGGGCAGCGGCTGGAATGGCGTAGCCATTGAGGCTGATCGTCCCGCCATCCGGCGCAGTCAGGCCGAGACAAAGACGTAACGTAGTGGTTTTGCCGGCGCCGTTCGGGCCAAGCAGACCGAAACAACTACCCGGCTCGACAGTAAAGGACAAGTCGGCAACGACTTCGCTGCCAGCGTAGACTTTACGCAGTTGATCGACGATCAGTGCCATAAAACCCGGGCGGGCATCGATGTCATATAACCAACGGCTGGCACTAATGCCGCCAGGCGCGGGTGACGATGTCGCGAATTTGGTGCAGGCGACGGTGGAAGAAATGGTCGGCGCCGGGCACAACCACCACCGGCACATCGAGCGGCAACGCCCAGTTGAAGACATTGGCGAGCGGGACGGTCTCGTCGGCCGAACCGTGGATCACAATAGTGTCGTGCGGCACGGCTTCAGTATCGTACTGGCGAGTGCCTTCAATAAATCCAGCCGCAGTGCCGACGAGAACCAGGCGTTGCGCTGGATGTCCGGCTTCGCTCAGACGTTTGGCCACCCGCGTCTGGCAATAGGCGCCAAACGAGAACCCGGCGAGCGCCACCGGCAAATTTCCACAGCGGCATTTGGCCTCTTCGAGGACAGCGAGCAAATCCTCCGTTTCACCCACGCCTTCGTCATGCTCACCTTGCGTACCGCCCACCCCGCGAAAATTCGGGCGGAAGGCGGCATAGCCGAGACTGACGAAGGTTTTGGCCAGCGTATAGGCGACTTTGTTGGTATTGGCCCCGCCGCCGATGGGGTGCGGGTGGGCAATCAGCACGATACCGCGCGGCGCGTCCGGGCGTTCCATGATGACGTCAATGTTGCCCGCCGGGCCAGCGACCACAATTTTTTCTTCGAGCACCTTCATATTTTTAGACGCTCCACCACACGGCCGTTCACCAGATGTTCCTGAATAATTTCTTCGATATCTTCTTTATCGACGTAGGTGTACCAAATCGCTTCCGGATAAACCACCAGCACCGGCCCCTGATCGCAGCGATCAAGACAACCCGCCTTGTTGATACGCACCTTGCCGGCCCCCTTCATATCGAGCTGGCTAATGCGATCCTTGGCGTAGGTCTGCATTTCTGTGGCGCCGAGGGCATTGCAACAGCTTTCTCCGGGCTCGCGCTGGTTACAGCAGAAAAAGACGTGATGTTTGAAATGGCTCATGGATTCTCCTTTGGGGGCGCAATTATAGGCGCTCCCGTTTCACGTGAAACGGCGAGACCGGCTACGGTCGACGCACAATTAGCAGCAAAAACGGCAGAGTCAGGAAGGGCCATAAAGTGGCTACCCAGCGCGTCAAGCCATTGAAATTAAGAAAGTGTCCTTGACGCCAGGTGGCAAGCGCGGCCATCGAATAAGGGTTGGGCGGCGCCAGATTGACCAGCACGGTGCCCGACATCAGCGCCAGCGGAATCAACATGAGCCGCGCCGTGGTGGGCAGCGCCAGACTGACAGCAAGGAACACCCCGGCAACCAGCAGACCCATTTGGGCGCCCGGCGACAACCAAAGCAGTGCCTCGCCCGGCCCGATCAGAATAGCCGCAGCAAGGGTGCGAATCGCCAATCCGAGTGCCAGATAAAGGGGCACGATCAGATAAGCAATCCAGAGCCGGGCGCAGAGCAGGCGCAAAATCAGCCCGACTGCAATGGCATTGAAGGCGGTGACACTGGCTTCGATCATCACGAAGCTTTCGGCGACAAAGGGAACATCGCTTGAGAAGCCAATTAACTGACGCAAATCGCCCGCCCCGAAAAGTAGAATTTCCGGCGAAAGAGGGACCAGCAGCCACAACCCGAGCAGCGTCAAACCGAGTTCGGCGTGCGGCACCGGGGCGATAAGGCGTTGTTCCAGCGCCAGAATCCGGGCAAACACGCGCGGCCCGAGTATTTGCGCCACAACGGCACCGAGCAATCCGCCCAGCGTGTTGCAAACGAGATCGACATTGGAAGGGACGCGCGACGGCAACCAGTTTTGCAGCGTTTCCAGGCCGAAGCTAACGCCGGCAGCGAGCAAAATAGCCACGCAAAGCGCGGAAAAACGGCCCGGCAAGCCTTTCAGCGCCAGCGTCAAAAAGAAGCCTAAAGGCAGGTAGACCGCAACATTGGCCAGCAGGTCAAAAACGGTCCAGTAACGCGGCCAGCCACCATCCAGAAAGGCGAGGGGAGAAATACCGGTGACTCGCCAACCGCTGAATGGATGCAGGCTGCCGTAAACAACCAGTCCGCACCAGGCCAGCGCCAGATATCGAGCAAGGAGGATGGGGCCACGCGCGTTCATGCGGTCAATTGTATGTCAGTGCCGATGTCGGTGTTCCGGCGCATGATGCGTTTCGGCGGCGGCGCGGTGGTGCAGCGTTTGATGCTGATCAGCTCGCGGCGTTGGCCGGCCAATCCATTGTGGCAGCAGGGAACCGGCAATCATGCCGAGAATACTGACACCCAGGCCAATCAGTTGCGCCGGCACCAGACTGGCGGCACCGATCAGCAGCTCAATAATCAACCAACTGGCAACGCCACCGACGATCGCCATCAACGCTCCTTGCGTCGTCGCCCGTGACCAATAGGCGCCGAAAAAGAGTGGCACGAAGGCGCCGGCCAGGGTGATTTTGTAGGCGTTTTCGACCATCTTGAAAATAGAGGATTCGCTGTTCAGCGCAAAAGCAAGGACAAGACCGGCAAAACAGACCATGGTGATCCGCATCATGCGCAACAGGCCGCGATCATTGACGGCCGGATAGATATTGCGCAGGATATTTTCGGAAAACGATACCGACGGCGCGAGCAGTGTCGCCGATGAGCAGGCCATGATGGCGGCAAGCACGGCGCCGAAGAAAATCGCCTGGGCAAAAATTGGCGTGTGCTGGAGCACCAGCGCCGGCAAGACCAATTGCGAGTCAGTCGCGATCAAGGCATTAAATTGCGCCGGATCGATCAAGGTGGCCGAATAGGCGATGAACATCGGAACGAAAGTGAAACAGAAATAGAGCACGCCACCGAGTATTGAAGCGTAGATCGCGACACGGGCACTCTTGGCCGAGGTGACGCGCTGAAAGACGTCCTGTTGCGGAATCGAGCCGAGCATCATGGTCATCCAGGCGGCAATAAATGCCAGCCATTCGACCCAGTTGCCGGTCGGGAAAAAATCAAGTTTGCCGGCGGCCGAAGCATGACTAATCACCACTTCAACGCCGCCAGTCAT
>JAUYQT010000207.1 GCA_030697085.1 Azonexus sp.
TGCGCGCGATGAGGAGAATTGCTCCCGAGATCAATCACCCACGGGAGCAATAGCGATGGCGGATGAAAAGAAGGGCAAGGGTTAGCAAAATCTGGATTTGGCTGACTAAATTGTTTGGAGAAAGCTGTCTGACCGGATCACAAAGTAATGTAAGTAGCGGTAATCGAAAAGCTGCCAGTCAGATTCGTCAGTCAGGCCTGAATTTTCCCAACGTACTCAACCGGTGGCAAACTAACATTGAACGGTCGCTCAATCGGCTCCCTCCCAATGACCGTTGAGGCCGATGTGCTGGAATTGGCTAGTCGCATTGTGTGACTGCTCGAATCGGTTACCTGCTGCCGTTGGAGCCCCAAGGAACTCAACGGCAGGGTGGACACAAAGTGTGTGTTTTTTAGGGAAGCGGTTGCTCAGATTGCCCGAGCCAATTTTTTTCGCTGGACGTGCGCGAACGACCGCTCACTCAGGGTTGGAGCTGTCACCACGGACAACTTGATTTTTGTCATTTCGCCTTCGCTTTTTTCAACTGCTCTTGGTAATACTCGGTACTCCTGTCCGTGCGGTGGCCGAGATATTCACCTACCAGCTCCAGTTGCTGCCCGCGCTCGAGCTCCCGAATCGCGTACGTGTTCCGCAACGTCCGTGCGCCACGCCGTTTGATGATGGTCGGATCGACACCAGCCTTGTTCAGTACCGCAGCGCACTGCCGATACACCGTCGCCTTATGCAACGGTCCGCCTATTGGTTTCGCGGGAAACAGCAAATCATCTGGTAGGCCAAACTCTGTGCGCGTAGTTATCCATTCCACCAAAATGCCGGCTGCCCAAGGTGCTACCTTCGTACGATGCCGTCGGCCGGCACCGACCACCGGTACTTCGATGTAAAGACTACCATCAGGCTGTCGTAGACCGATAGCTTGCGTGCGCAACTCGATGACTTCTGAGACTTTCAACCCTCCCCCAAGCACCGTGGCTATCAGCGCTCGATTCCGTTGCACTTTCCAGCCAGGTCCGTCGGGAAGTGCTAGTACCACTGCGGCCTGCTGCAACTGATTAAGCCACATCGTGTTTTCGTGGTTCGCGTTCGACTTAGAGGGCGCTTTCATCGCCAGGCCGCGTGCAGGGTTGTGGTCTACCAGTCCCTTAGCCGCAAGATGGTCAAAGAGCCGCTCAAGGAGCCGCACGTAGCGATTGCGTATCCCGCGCTTCAGGTCATTCCCGACCAGAAAGGCCTGGATGTCGTCAGCGAACACATCTGACCAAGCCTTACCGGACTTCGCTTGCTTACCTTCATCTTCTGGATGGGACAGGATGACCTCACGGATGAACTTGCTTCCCATGAAGCGATAGACCTCGGCGCTGGATGCCCTCAACGGCTGCTCAACACCCTGCTTCGTTACCACGTAAGTTGGCGACAACAGCCATGCGGCAAGGGACTCTAAAGGTTCTGCCAGCCAGCTGCTGGCGCCATCAAAAATTGAGGTAGTGGCTTTGTTTAGCATGGGTGCACTTTAGGCCTTTGTCTTATTAACTGCAACTAACCTTCATTAAGTTTTCGTACACATTACCCGTATCCAACCCTACAATTTCCAATAAACACCGATAGAAGCCTAAAATTTTTAGCTCCGAAAACAGTGCGATAGTAAGCTCAACAAGATGAAGGTTAGTTGCAATTAGCTCGGGGAGAAAACATCTTTATCTATGCGGTGCATCCATACCTTTTCTAGCTTCATCTCTCTGATCTACAGCACGCCGCCTGCCCCAAAACCGGCGTCATCAAAGTCGGCAACTTGATCCCAAATTCTATTGGCTTACAGCACTTTACCCATGACTTCACAAACAAAGTACAAATCGTATTCTCCGACCAAAAAGGCCAGCTACACGATATACGTGATCGGGTTCTCCGCTGAACTCGACCAGTTTGCAGCGCCAAGCGGTGAGGCAATCGACAAACGCTGCCTTGAGGTAATCCAGCAGTACCGGTGTCAGCGTTTTGCGGCGA
>JAUYQT010000232.1 GCA_030697085.1 Azonexus sp.
ATTTTCAGATCGGTGCCCCGGCGAAACATACTCTATTTTTGCCGCATCGCTTCGCTTCATAGCAGGCCTCATCGGCCCGCCTGATAAATGAATTCTCGGATTCACCGGCAAAAGATTCAGCAACACCAACGCTCACCGTGCAGCAAATCGACAGCCCGGTTGCCGACTCAACTATTTCATTCGCAAATTCCAGACACAGGCGCTCAGCAAAGCTGTGAGCGGCTTTTCCTGTCGTCTCAGGCAAAAGCACAACAAACTCCTCACCCCCATAGCGAAATGCGCTATCCGAATTACGCAAGCAGCGAAGAATGATACTCGCCAGGCATTGCAATACCTTATCGCCATCCAGATGACCAAAACGATCATTGATCGACTTGAAATTGTCACAATCAAGCACCAGTAGCGAAACTGGCCGCTGGTAGCGATGTGCCCTTTCCAGCTCACTATTCAGGCGCTGATGCATATAGCGTGAGTTATATAGACCGGTCAGCGAATCGGTCAGGCTGAGTTCGCGATAACGCTCTTCGCTCTGCCGCAGCGCCTCCTCCGCACGCCGCCGAGCGGTCACGTCCTGCAGCGTTTCGATCGCCCCAATGACTTCACCTTGAGCGTTGCGAATCGCCGCGGCGGTAAAAAAAAGCCAACTTCCCCCCTGACCAAAGGCCGGGAAATAATCCTCGGCCTCAAATGCACCGTCGATCAGTTCGGAACGCCTATATTTACCGTGATAAAACTGGTCGACCTTAGCTTCGATCGCGCCATCAATAATCAGGTCAGCCATAATTGGCCGCGGCTCAGCGTAAAACGCGCGCCATTGCTCAGAACTACCAATAATTTCATCGGCCGGCACACCCGTCATCAAGGCGCAGGCGCGATTCCAGTGGGTCACCTTATGCCCTGCGTCGATCACGATTGTCGCCACGGGATTGCCTTCAACCACTTGTGAAAGGACAATTTTGTCGGCATCCGGGGGGAGCACCATGGGAACCCTCTTTTCTCTGTCAGGTAAAATTCTTTTTTTGCAATATCGCGTATTCTCAACCGCCTGACAACCCACCCCTGCCATTTAGCCGTGAAAAAAGCCGATATTGAGCAGTTTTACGCCCGTTTGCGTGCGGCCAATCCTGCCCCGACCACCGAGCTGCATTACGCCACGCCATTCCAGTTACTCATCGCCGTGATTCTTTCAGCCCAGGCCACTGATGTTGGCGTCAATAAAGCGACCGCCCGGCTTTTCCCAGTCGCGCCAACCGCCGATAAAATGCTGCAACTGGGCGTTGAAGGCCTCAGCGAATACATCAAGACCATCGGCCTTTACCACACCAAGGCCAGGAACGTTATCGCCACCTGCCAGATTTTGCTTGACCAGCACGGCGGCGAAGTGCCTGACCAACGCGTCATGCTGGAAGCGCTGCCAGGCGTTGGCCGCAAGACCGCTAATGTCGTACTCAACACCGCCTTCGGCCAGCCCACCATCGCCGTCGACACGCATATTTTTCGCCTCGGCAACCGCACCGGTCTGGCGCCAGGCAAAACAGTCGTTGAAGTCGAACAAAAACTGCTGCGGGTGACGCCGGACGAATACAAAAAAGACGCCCATCATTGGCTGATCCTGCACGGCCGCTACATCTGCAAAGCCCGCAAGCCGGAATGCGAACGCTGTATCGTCAGTGATCTTTGCCGCTTCAAAGGAAAGCCGGATGAAAATCGCCCTTCAAAATAGCTCGTTTCACCACACCACCATCACTCCATTTTTTGAAAGCCACCATGTTTAGTCCTTCCCGCGATCAGGTCCGCCACTTTTTTTGCGATGCCTGGAAAAAACATCTGGAACGCCTGCCCCTGGTCGGCGCTGAAGTCACCGCCGCCGATCTCGCCGTGCGCCATCCGGAATATCATGCGCTACTGGCCGACAAGGCCGGCGTGCTGGAAAAGGAATGGACACCGGAAGGTGGCGAGATGAATCCCTTCCTGCATCTTTCGCTACATCTGGCGATTTATGAGCAGATCAGCATTGATCAACCACCGGGTATCCGCGCTGCTTTTGACAGTTTGCGGGCGAGAATGGATCAGCATGCGGCTGAACATGTGCTGCTCGAATGCCTCGGTGAAACCATCTGGCGCGGTCAACGTGAAGGCAAGCCAATGGATGCGCTGGCCTATGTTGACGCCGTGCGCCGCAAGGCCAGCCTGATCTGACTCAGGTCGAAATTCAGGTTACCCCTCGTCGGCCGGCGGCGCCACCTTGATGACTTCCTCCAGCGAGGTCGTGCCCTGCGCCACTTTCAAAGCGCCGGAAATCCGCAGCGGACGCATGCCCTCGCGATACGCCTGCTCGCGCAGCTTCGGGATATCGGTCAGCGGTTTGATCTGTTTGCGAATTTCGCTGGAGTTCACCAGAATTTCATAGATCCCGACCCGACCGCTATAACCGGTCATCCGGCACTCAAGACAACCGACCGGCTCATACATCTGGGCCGGCTCACCGGATTTCCAGGGCGCCACCAAGGCGCGCCAGGTCGCCCGTTGATCCTCTCGCGTCGGAAACGCTTTCTTGCAATGCGGGCAAAGCGTGCGTACCAGGCGTTGCGCCATGACGCCGAGCAGCGTCGAATTGATCAGATAGGCCGGCACACCGAGATCGAGCAAGCGGGTAATCGCCGACGGTGCATCGTTGGTATGCAGGGTCGAAAGCACGAGATGCCCGGTCAACGCCGCCTGAATGGCCATTTCGGCGGTTTCCAGCTCGCGGATTTCGCCAATCATCACGATATCCGGA
>JAUYQT010000238.1 GCA_030697085.1 Azonexus sp.
CGCAAGGTTGACACCGCCTCGGACAGTTCAGCCTGCACCGACTGCACTAGCGCCGCCACTTCCTGCAGCGCCGGATCGTATTCGCCAAGCGAATCAAGCCGGGCCGCGACACTATCTACCTGTCGCTCGCAAGCTGCGTCATCATCGGCCAGCACCGACAACGCGAACTGCGCGCCTTCGATCAAACTGGCGGCGTGCCCGAGCCGACGATGCTCAAGTTCCAGCCCGGCCCACTCATCGACGGAAAAAGCCAGTGAGTCGAGTTCGCGGACCTGCCACTCGAGTTGTTCACGCTCACGCAGCAAGGCCTCGGCGCCGTCACTCGCGCTGCGCAAGTCTTGCTCGGCCTCACGCCAGCCACCAAAAGCGACGCCCAGTTCGCGCACCTTAACCGTCAGGCCGGCATGTGCGTCAAGCAACTGACGCTGGGCATCGGTACGCAATAACGACTGGTGCGTGTGCTGCCCGTGGATATCGACCAGCCCTTCGCCCACTTCGCGCAATTGCTGTACGGTTGCTGGCGAGCCATTGATGTAGGCGCGCGACCGACCACCGGCATCAACCACTCGACGCAACAAGAGTTCATCACCTGCATCAAGATCATTGGCGGCCAACCAGGCACGCACTTCCGGCAAGCCGTTGACGTCAAAAGTAGCGGCGACTTCCGCCTTGTCGCAGCCGGAACGCACAACACCGGCCTCGGCGCGCTCGCCGAGCGTCAAAGCCAACGCGTCGATCAAAATTGATTTTCCCGCCCCGGTTTCTCCGGTCAACGCGCCAAAACCGGCCAAAAACTCGAGTTCCAGCCGATCGACAATGACAAAATTACTGAGGGTCAGGTGGCGCAGCATTACGTGCCTTTCGGGCGTTCACTCCATTGCAGCTTTTGACGCAGCATGGCGAAATAGCTGTAACCCGGCGGATGCAGGAAACAGATGGTGTAATCAGAACGCTTCAAACGGACACAATCGTGACGTTCCAGATCGAGCGTCAGCTGACCATCGAAGTGCACGCGCGGGTCTTCGGCGTGGATGATGCGTAATTCAATTTCAGCACTATCGTTCACGATGACCGGCCGATTAGTCAGCGAGTGCGGGCAAAGTGGCACCAGGGCAATGCCGGTCAGCGTTGGGTGCAAAATCGGCCCACCGGAGGACAGCGAATAAGCCGTTGAGCCGGTCGGCGTCGAGACGATCAGCCCATCGGAGCGTAGCTTGTAAATGAATTCGCCATCAATAAAGAGTTCAAATTCGATCATCCGTCCAATAGCGCCTTTGTCAATAACGGCATCATTCAGCGCCATGTTCGAGGCGATTTCCTTGCCATCGCGAATCACTTCGGCATCCAGCAACATGCGGGTTTCCGGGGTAAAACGCCCGTCCAGCAAATCATCCATGCAAGTCAGCAAATCGTCCCGGGCAATATCGGTCATAAAACCCAGCCGCCCCTGATTCACGCCGACCAGCGGCACGCCGTAGCGCGCCAGGCGGCGGGCCGCATTGAGCATGGTGCCATCGCCGCCGAGCACAATAGCCAGATCAGCGTGCGCGCCGATGTCGTTGAAGCCACAGGTGACCCAACGTGACAGATCGACAATGCGGCCAATATGTTCCGAAGTTTCGCGTTCGACAAAAACGGAAATACCCCGCTCATGCAGGTATTCAGCCAGGCGGCGCAGAGACTCGGCAATTTCCTGACTATGGTATTTGCCGACCAGCGCGATGGTCTTGGGCGAGCGGTGGGTAGCGAAGCCTCTGTTCATGACCCGAATTCTTGCATAAAAATGGGCAGTAGCGCGCCTCCCGTTTTTTGTACAATGCCTCCCCATGTTGGACGAACGCTCACGCACTCTACTCAAAGCCCTGGTTGAACATTACATTGCTGATGGTCAACCGGTCGGTTCGCGGGCGCTGTCCCGATTTTCCGGGCTCGACCTATCGCCAGCCACTATTCGTAATGTGATGGCTGACCTTGAGGAAGCGGGCTTCGTCGCCAGTCCGCACACCTCGGCCGGGCGC
>JAUYQT010000302.1 GCA_030697085.1 Azonexus sp.
CCCGGTGCGCCGCCAGCTGGTCGTCGCGGGTGACATTCTTGATGTTCATGAACTCATCCTTGGCCGCCACCTCGGAGACCGGGATCAACTGGATGCCGTCCTTCTTGCCGCCCGGGGCGTACATGAACAGGTTGCGGAAATTGCCCGGCCCCTTGGCGTTCTTCAGCGCCTCGCGCAGCGCATCGACATCGCCCTGCTGCTGTACCGGATCAGTCATATAGAGGATGAAGCCGGCGTGACTGCCGTTCTTGTAATACTTGCGGCGGAACAGGGTCGCCGACTCGTTCAGCCAGGCGCTGTGCAGGGCCGGGATGTATTCCGGCAGGCCGTAGATGTCCTGATTGATGTCCGGCTCCATCAAATGGAACACCGAGCCCTTCCTGAATTCATGCTCCTCGTTCCACTTCGGAATGAAAAAGTAGGTCTCCAGATCGACGCCGCGCCGGGTGTATTTCGCCTTCGTCGGCTTCAGCGCCAGCGCGCTGCCCAGGCGGGAGTCGCGCCGCTCAAGGTAGGCGTTGCCGAAAATCAGGAATTCATGCGCCCAGGCCCCGAAGTCGGAACGCGACAACAGCGGGTTCGGCTCGAAGCACGACACCAGAATGTTCCGCTTCACGATCATCGCCGAGGCATGGTGCACCGAAGCCCGCGACGAGCGCGCCAGCCCGTCCATCGAGATCGGCGTCTCGTACCACTTGCCGGCCAGCGGGCACTCCAGATAATCGATGATCTCCCGGCGATCGAGTACCGCATCCGGATCGCCAAAGGTGAATACCTCCACTCGCCCACCTCCTGCGACCACAGAAACAGGGGCTGGCCCTAGGGTCGACACGGTTTCCGCCGGAAAAACCGGCCCCATCAGCTCATTGCTCATCCGAAAATCTCCATACTTGATTGATTGTTGGCCGTCCGGCCTTCCAGCGGCTCATTGGCCAGCGCGTGCATGCACGCCCAGGCCAGGTCGGCGTGACTGGTCTCGGCCGAGCGCCCCGCCTGAAAAGTGATCTGCCGGCCGCTCGGCGTCGTCGTTTTCTTGATCGCCATAAACGACGCCGCCAAGTCATTCCAGCCGGCGTCGAACTCCAGCCGGCCCTTGCCGATCACGTCCATGGACTTGAGGACTAGCCGCGTCTTCACGTCGGGCGAATACTGGAAGCCGGTCACCGCCGGGAAGAAGTCCTTGACCAGCTGATAGACACCCTGCCCGAGGCCGGTCATGTCGATGCCGATGTACGTGACGTTGTAGCACTCCGTCACCTTCTTGATCCGCTCGGCCTGGGCGGCGAAATCCATGCCCTTGAACTGCACCCTGTCCAGCACGCGGAACTTGCCACCGGCCACCAGCGGTGGCGCCACCACCACAAGCGCCGCCGAATCCCCGGAATGCGACGGGTCGTAGCCGACCCAAACCTCGCGGTAACCCAGCGGGCGCAGCGCGAACGGCTTGAAGTCCTCCCACAGCAGCCACGAATCCACCATGCAGCGCTGCATCTCGGCCAGCGGGAACACGCTCTGCCCGTCGT
>JAUYQT010000325.1 GCA_030697085.1 Azonexus sp.
GATCCAGATCAGCCAAATCGCACTCTGCGCGTCCACAAGCCACGACTTGTCCATGTGGCGCCAGCGAACGCTGCAACTGCCAGCCAACCTGACCATCCTTGCCCAATAACAGAATACTCATCGTCACATTTTTAAAATGAAAGGCGCCAAGTATGCCATTTTCAGCCGTGCTGACTTTGAGAAACAGTGTCCGTCATTTATCCTTCGCCCTCCCCCAAAGACAAACAGAACAGCCATGAGCATCAGCATCAAGACCCCGGAAGAAATCGAAAAAATGCGTGTCGCGGGGCGCTTAGCCTCTGAAGTGCTCGACTACATCGAGCCTTTCGTCAAAGTCGGCGTCACGACAGAAGAGCTCGACCGCCTCTGCCATGACTATATGGTCAACGTTCAGGAATGCATTCCGGCACCGCTGAATTACGCCCCTTCTGGCTACAACCCCTACCCGAAATCAATTTGCACCTCAATCAATCAGCAGATTTGCCACGGTGTGCCGGGTGATCGCGCCCTTAAAAACGGCGACATCATCAACCTCGACATCACGACGATCAAAGCGGGTTATCACGGTGACACCAGTCGGATGTTTGTCATCGGCGAAGCAAGTATCCAGGCCAAGCGGCTCTGTGAAATCACCTTCGAGTGCATGTGGCTCGGCATCTCAACTGTTCGCCCTGGCGCCTTTCTCGGCGACATTGGTGCAGTCATTCAAAAATATGCCGAGAAAAACGGATATTCAGTCGTGCGCGAGTTCTGCGGCCATGGCATTGGCAGCAAATTCCATGAAGATCCCCAGGTTTTGCACTACGGCAAAGCCGGCACCGGCCCCCGGCTCGAACCCGGCATGATGTTTACTATCGAGCCGATGATCAACGCCGGTAGGGCCGCCATTCGTGAAATGGGCGATGGCTGGACGATTGTGACCAAGGATCGCAGCCTCTCGGCCCAATGGGAGCATACGATTCTGGTGACTGAGACCGGCTATGAAATCATGACGCTTTCAGCCGGAAGCCGCCCGAAGCCTGAATGGATTCGCTAATGTCAGCCGAAGTCGCCACTCTACGAGCCGAAGTTAAAGCAAATCAACAACTGCTACAGCAGCATTACGAGCAAACCGGCGACGCCGGCAGCCTGCTTCGCCTGCGGACTGATCAGGTCGACACGATCCTTCGGAAGCTCTGGGCCACCCTTGATTTCCCCCCCACACTAGCCCTCGCCGCCGTCGGCGGCTACGGTCGAGGCGAACTCTTTCCGGCCTCCGATATTGATCTACTGATTCTGCTACCCAAGGAAGCCAGCAGCACGCTTCAGGAGAAACTGGAACGACTGGTCGGTTTTTTTTG
>JAUYQT010000390.1 GCA_030697085.1 Azonexus sp.
GAAGAAGGCGCAGATGAACAAGAAAGCCGTCATCGTGCCGGTCTTTACGCAAGGCGGCTTCGTCGTCAAAAACCCGCCGCCCGGCGGCGACCGCGACGCGGTGCTCCAGGAAGGGGTGAGCTGTTATCACATTTTCCTGCGCGGCCTGCTTGATCTCACCGACAACCTGCTGGCCGGCCAGGTCGTGCCGCCGCCGGACCTGGTGCGCCACGATGAAGACGATCCCTATCTGGTGGTGGCGGCCGACAAGGGAACGGCCAGCTTTTCCGACTACGCCAACAGCGTTTCCAAAGAGTACGGCTTCTGGCTCGGCGACGCCTTTGCTTCCGGCGGCTCGGTCGGTTACGACCACAAGAAGATGGGCATCACGGCGCGCGGCGCCTGGGAGTCGGTGCAACGACATTTTCGCGAGCTGGGTATCAATACCCAGGCGCAGGATTTCACGGTGGTCGGCATCGGCGACATGTCGGGCGATGTCTTCGGCAACGGCATGCTGCTCTCCCGGCATATCAAGCTGCTGGCCGCCGTCGATCATCGCCATATTTTCATCGACCCGACGCCGGATGGCGAGCTGAGCTTCGCCGAGCGCCAGCGCCTGTTCAACCTGCCGCGCTCGTCGTGGGCGGACTACGAGCCAACGCTGATTTCGCCCGGCGGCGGCGTTTATCCACGCAGCGCCAAGTCGATCACGCTTTCGGCCGAGGCCCGCGCCAGCCTCGGCATCGCGGCGGAAACGCTAACCCCGCAGGAGCTCGTCCGCGCCCTGCTACTGGCCCCGGTTGATCTGCTCTACAACGGCGGCATCGGCACCTACGTCAAGGGCAGCCAGGAAACCCACGCGGCAGTCGGCGACCGCGCCAACGACGCGGTTCGGGTCGATGGCTGCGAGTTGCGCTGCAAGGTGGTCGGCGAAGGCGGCAACCTCGGCTTCACCCAGCTTGGGCGCATCGAATATGCCCTGCAGGGCGGCCGGATATGCACCGACGCGATCGACAATTCGGCCGGCGTCGATTGTTCGGATCACGAGGTCAACATCAAAATTCTGCTCAATTTCGCCATGGCCGAGGGCGAACTCACCGAGAAGCAGCGCAACAAGCTGCTCACCGAAATGACCGACGAAGTCGGCCGCCTGGTGCTGCGCGACAACTATTTCCAGACCCAGGTGCTGTCGGTGACGCGCGCCCGTGGCAATCAGCTGCTCGACGAGCAGACCCGCTACATCCGCCATCTGGCGAACGCCGGCCGGCTCAACCGCAAGATCGAATACCTGCCCTTCGACGAGCAGATTGCCGAACGCAAGGCGGCCGGGCTCGGCCTGACCAGCCCCGAACTGGCGGTCATCCTGGCTTACCACAAGATGGAATTGTTCGAGGCGCTGCTCACCTCCGACGTGCCGGAAGACCCCTACATCCGGACCGCGCTGGAACGCTACTTCCCGCAGCCGCTGCGCCAACGCTTTGCCGAGCCCATCCAGCGCCATCCGCTACGCCGCGAAATCATCGCCACCCATGTCGTCAACAGCATGGTCAATCGGGTCGGCCCGACCTTCGCGTTCCGTCTGCATGAAGAAACCGGGGCGGCGCTGCCCGACATCGTCCGCGCCTACCTCGCCACCCGCGAAGTCTTTGGCATGGTGCCGCTCTGGCAGACCATTGAGGCACTCGACAACGTCGTCGCCGACTCAACACAAACGGCGATGATTCTCGACGGCCTGCGCCTCGTCCAGCGCGGCACGCTGTGGTTCCTGCGCCATCGCGGTCACCTGCGCGATCTGGCGGAAACGCTGGCCCACTTCTCGGCCAGCGTCGAGCAACTGGCCGGCAGCCTGTACACGGTGGTGGCACCGGTCTATCGCAGCGAACTCGACCGTGTGACGGCGCGCTACCTCGAACTGGGCGTCCCGGAAACGCTGGTCCGACGCGTCGCCTGTCTCGACGAACTGTACGCTGCACTGGACATCGTCGAAGTGGCCGGCGCCCTCAACCGCCCGGTCGAACTGGTCGCCAAGGTGTACTTCGCCCTCGGCGGCCTGCTTGAGCTGCACTGGATGGGGCATCAAATCGCCATTCTGCCAACTGACACCCATTGGCAGGGCCTGGCCCGCACCGCCTTGCAGGATGACCTGTCCACCCAGGCCCACACCCTGTGCGCCGACGCCCTGCGCGAAAACCCGGACGAGGACGACGTCGCTGCACTGGTCGCCGCCTGGCAGGCCAAATGCAGCTTCCAACTGGAGCGCTGCCGACTGCTATTTGCCGAAATCCGGGCGTCATCGGCACCGGATATGGCGATGCTTTCGGTGGCCCTGCGGGAACTGCGCGGGTTGGGGTAAGGCTGGCCGGGGTCAAAAAGTGCCGGCCATCCAGACCGGTACTTTTTGGCTTCTGCGCAAGGCCCCGCGTGCGAGCTCTCCTTGCCTTCAGCACCCAATCTGATCTATGTCTATATATAGCAATTGCTGATTCAGCTAGACTCACCCTCTTCAAAATTTAGTGCGCATGATGACTTCACAAAAACCACCTAGCCAACTTCCCGGCCTGCTCGGAAAGCTGGGCAAGCTAACGGCAATCCGTGACCTTGAGCTTCTGGAACAAAGTTTGCTAAAAACGTTGGGTCCTTTGCTCGGTGTATTGGATACGGCGCTTTATCGAACCGATGAAACGCTGAATGTGGACCGCGTCCTGTTTCACCATCGTTCCAAAACGCTCGACATGGACGGCGTCGCCCGGATGGTCGAAAGCATTGAGGAAGCCACCAATTTACAAGACCTTCCGCCAGAGGTGATCGCCCTTACCGACAATGTTCGCTTGCTGGGAAAGCCTTGCACGCGTAAATGTGGTGATGAATTGATTGTCGCGTACCCGCTGCTCGGGGGTGAAGACATCTGCGGCTATTTCGTCTTCCAGCGCGACCGGGAAGTCTCGCCGGTCGAAGACATGACTATTCGTGGCGTGCTTGAGGTTTTTTCGAACTACTACGCGCTACTGGATATCAGCCAACGGGACCGGCTGACGGGCTTGCTCAATCGGCAAGCGCTGGAAAACAGCTTCGACAGAATTTGGAATGCATTGAGTCAGCCGGTATTTTCCAGCATTAAACAAGGTCGTCGGACAAAACCCTCGCGAAACTACTGGCTCGCCGTCATCGACATTGACCACTTCAAAACGGTTAATGACTCTTTTGGTCATATTGTGGGCGATGAAGTATTGCTTTTGGTCTCACGCTTGCTGGGCCAGGCGTTCCGTACTTCGGATTTGCTTTATCGCTATGGTGGCGAGGAATTTATCGCGATCATCGCGGCGGATGATGAGCGCCTGGCCGCCCAGGTCTTTGAACGAGTCAGAAAAATGATTGAAGAGCGCTCGTTTCCGCGGATCGATAAATTGACCATCAGTGTTGGCTATGCTCGTGCCGACCCCAACATTCTGCCGCAAGAGGTGCTTGGGCGAGCCGACCGAAGTCTTTATGAGGCAAAGAATCAGGGTAGAAATCGTGTCTGCCAATACGAGGACTTGATTCGGCGAGGCATATTTGAAGAGGCCACCTATGGCGATGCAGAATTGTTTTAATTGAATCAACAAGCAAATAATTAATTCAAAACTGCGGCTCGGTTAAGCTGGGTTTTTTGACCGGCTCCATTAGAACCGCCCAAACGCACGGCAAAATCTCGGCCAGCCACCAAAATGCTGCGGTCAACGGCCAAAAACCGCGCATTTTTATTTTCATGTAACGGCCTATGGGATAATCAGCGCTTCTTCGCAACTTACCCAGCAGGCATGGCAAAAGATTCACCGATC
>JAUYQT010000756.1 GCA_030697085.1 Azonexus sp.
CGCTGCAACGCTCCCGTTTGTGGACACAGATCGGCTTCTTTGTCCTGTTCACACTGACGCCAATCTTCGATTTGCTTCGTTACGACCTGACCGAAAAGCATGCCTACTTCCTCACGTTTCAATGGCACATCGGCATCGACGATCTGATCGCCGGCAACGTTGACGCCAGCACGGCTGCGGTCAACCTCATTTTGTACCTGTTTTTGCCCATACTTGGCGCTGGCGCATTACTGATCGGCGTCGCCTGGAAATGGGGTCGGCTCTATTGCGGCTGGCTCTGTCCGCACTTTTCAGTGGTCGAAACGATCAATCAATTGATGATTATCGCCACCGGCAAGCATTCGGTCTGGGACAAGAAGCAAACGCCGCCCTGGGAGCCAGATGGCACACCCGCCAAGCGCGACAAGCGCTACTGGCTGATCGTCGCCCCCGCCGCCATGGCCTTCGCCTTTGCCTGGGCCGTCGTCGGCCTGACCTATTTAATGCCGCCGATGCAGGTCTATCATGGTCTGTTCACCGGCACGCTTTACCGCGGAGAAGTCATTTTCCTCAGCGCTGCAACTGCCGTGCTGACCTTTGAATTTCTCTTTGCCCGCCACCTGTTTTGCCGTTATGCCTGCGCGGTCGGCATCTTTCAAAGCTTTGCCTGGATCGCCAACAAGAATGCCATGGTCGTCGGCTTCGAGCGCGAACGCCTGACCGACTGCGCCAGTTGCCTGAACGGCAAGGGTTCCGCCTGCGATGCGGTTTGTCCGATGCGCCTCAAACCGCGCAACGTCAAACGCTGGATGTTCGCCTGCACGCAATGCGGTCAATGCATTTCAGCCTGCGGCACCGTGAACCGCAGCAATCCGAATGGGCAATTGCTGCACTGGGTAAAAAACGACGAGGCGCGCCGCAACGAAGCGCGCTTTTCTGCGCTCTCAAACACCGACGAAGACGCCGGCGGGAAACTTTAAATCATGGAAGAATTTGTCGGAAAACTCTGGCACAACTGGGTAACCAAGACCGCAGGCGGTCATTATCCAGAAGCTGTGGTCAAACTGGCGGAGGTCGAAAAGACCGTCGGCATCCTGTTCCGCGCCCTGGGCGGTGACCCCGGCCTGAAAGTGGCGGCCGCCACCGGTGAAATGCACGGCGCTCGCCGAAAATGGCTACAACGCATTGCCGGCAGTGGTGAAAAACTTTCGCTGGCCCGCCGGGATGCTGAAACCCTGCGCTTGCCGCCGGAAATCACCGCCTTCCCGGAAAAATCGCTCAATCGCGACCTTTACCTCTGGCTCGCCGCACTGGCAGCGAGTGACGCTGCCCCCAACACACCCTGGTTCATTCGCAACCAGCGTGCCAGCCAGGCTGCACTTGCCACCTTTCCGGGGCTGCGCTCGCGCTACGAGCGCTTGGTCGCTGCCCATATCAACAGCCGGATGGCACCGGAGCAACTCCAGCCTGACGAAGCCGCGCAAGAACTAGCCATTCGCCAGGCGCTTCGGCACCCGACGACAGTCGACGGCCTGCCGCCCCTGAATTCGCGCAAATCACGCCCCCCCCAACCCGTCATCCTCTGGCTGATTGCCGCCGAAAACCAAATCGCCGGCAAACTGGCCGACCCCTCTGAACACCTTCCACCCGAAGGCAGCGGCAGTGGTGAAACAGAAAAACAGGCGCACAAGGCAGAGAAGGTTGAAACGCCCGACAATCAGGCGCCGATGCTCATTATGTTCCGCGCTGAAAGCCTGCCCACCTGGGCCGAATACGTCCGGGTTAATCGCGCCTACGATGATGACGAAGACCCCAATGCCAAAAATGTCGCCAATGACCTCGACAAACTCTCACTGACGCGCGACGGCGAAACAGCAGTTTCCCGTGTCAAATTCGATCTCGACTTACCCTCGGCAGCCGAGGATGACACCCCGATCGGCCCCGGCATCACCTTGCCGGAATGGGATTACCGCAAATCGCTGATGCTGGAAAATCATTGCCGCGTCCAGCCGATGGTTGCCCACGATGCCCTCCCGGCAGAACTCCCCGAAGCCCTCGCCGCCACCGCCAAAAAACTGCGCGGCCAGTTTGCCGCGCTCACACCACAAAGACGCTGGCTCAAAGCGCAGCAGGATGGAGCCGAACTTGACGTCGACGCCTGCGTGCGCAACCACGCCGACCGTCAGTCCGGACACACGATAGAAAGCGGTGGCTACCTGGCCCAGGCGCGTTGTGAACGCGACCTCGCCTGCCTGTTGCTGGCTGACCTTTCGATGTCGACCGACGCCTGGATTTCCGATACGCACCGCATCGTTGATGTCATTCGCGACTCACTGCTGCTCTTTTCAGAAGCACTTTCAGCCACCGGCGACCGCTTCGGTATCTATGGCTTTTCCTCACTACGCCGCAACAATATCCGTTTCCATCTGCTCAAGGATTTCAACGGGCGCTACAACGCCGCTTCGCGTGGGCGTATTCTGGCGATCAAACCCGGCTTCTACACCCGCATGGGCGCCGCCATTCGTCAAGCCGCCAACATCCTCTATGAACAACCGGCCAGCCGTCGACTCTTGCTGATTATTACCGACGGCAAACCGAACGATCTCGATCTCTACGACTCCCGTTATGGCATTGAAGACACCCGCATGGCGGTTTTTGAAGCCCGGCGTATGGGCCTGACGCCGTTCTGCGTCACCATTGACCGCGAAGCCGGCGCCTACCTGCCCTACCTGTTCGGCCCCGGCGGTTTCTGTGTTATCCGCAAACCGGAAGAGCTACCACGTCGACTACCTCTTTTGTATGCCCAATTAACCAAACAGTAGTGCTAAAGGGGTATTGCTGATGAACTGGTATGAGTGACACCATCCTAAGACATTTTCTTAACAAAGATCAAAAATGCAGGCCAATCACCCAATCAATATCGAAGCGTTGCTCACCCATGTGCCACTTTTCAACGGTCTGGCACCAGAGGAAATTACCCGTATTGGGCGACACACCCGGGAGATAAACATCCCCAAAGGCGGCATCCTCTTTCACAAGGGTGACCCTTGCAACGGCTTCCACCTGCTGGTTTACGGCCAGGTCAAACTTGCTTTCACCTCACCGCAGGGCAATGAGAAAGTCGTGGAAATTCTCAGCCAAGGCCAAAGTTTCGGTGAAGCCATCATGTTCATGGACAAGCCTTATATTATTTTTGCCCAGGCCTTGACCGATGCTTTACTGCTCCACGTTTCCAAAGCTGCAGTATTTGAAGAGCTGCAACGCGACCACAATCTCTGCCGCAAAATGCTGGCCGGTATGGCCATGCGTTTGCATCAGTTGATGAACGACGTTGAATCCTACTCGCTGCACTCCGGCAAGCAACGCATCATCGGCTATCTGTTGCGCGAATTGACCGAAGCCGAACAATGCGCCACGCAAGCCTCCGTCATTTTATCCACCAACAAGGGCGTCATTGCTTCGCGTCTCAACCTGACGCAGGAGCATTTTTCACGCATCCTGCATGAACTGACCGACTTGGGACTGATCGTGGTCGAAGGGCGAAAAATTCATATTCCCAGCGTCGCGAATCTGCGCACGCACGAAGGATAAGTCGGCGCGGCATTTAAACTGACGACCATAAAAAAGCGGCTAAAGCCGCTTTTTTATGGTCGTGCAAAGCGCCTTTCACACCATCAAAGGCACGATCAGCAAAGCAACGAGGTTGATGATCTTGATCAGCGGATTAATCGCTGGCCCGGCCGTATCCTTGTAGGGATCGCCCACCGTATCGCCGGTCACCGCGGCCTTGTGCGCTTCCGAGCCTTTGCCGCCGAAATGGCCATCTTCAATATATTTCTTGGCGTTATCCCAAGCACCGCCACCGGTGGTCATCGAGATCGCCACGAACAAACCGGTCACAATCGTCCCAACCAGCAAACCGCCCAGCGCCTGCGGGCCAAGCGTCAGGCCGACCACAATCGG
>JAUYQT010000410.1 GCA_030697085.1 Azonexus sp.
GCTGCTATTGAACTAAGCGCCGGCAACATGAGCCAGGCAGCGCGCCGGCTTGGCATTAACCGCAGCACACTCTACAACCGCCTGGAAGGCTGGAGCCGCCGATGAGCCTCTATCTCGAACACTTCTCGCTGCACGAACCCCCTTTTCGCATTACGCCGCACACCGACTTCTTCTTTAGTGGCGCCAATCGTGGGCCCACCCTGGATGCGCTGATTTTCGCCATTACCCAGGATGAAGGCATCGTCAAAGTCATCGGTGAAGTCGGCAGTGGCAAGACCATGCTTTGTCGCATGCTGCTTGAGCGTCTACCGGCTAACGTTGAAACGCTTTATCTGGCCAATCCATCCCTTTCCCGCCAGGAAATTCTTGGCGCAATTGCCGATGAACTCGGCATCCCCACCGACGGCAAAGCCACGCATTCCCAGATTCGCGCCCTGCAGGATGCACTGATCGAACGTTACGCCGCCGGCAAGCGCGTCGTTCTGTTGATCGACGAAGCGCACGCCATGCCGACCGAGTCGCTGGAAGAAATCCGCCTGCTATCCAATCTCGAATCGAAGGCCAACAAGCTGTTGCAGATTGCCCTATTTGCCCAACCTGAACTCGACGAACGCCTTGCGGCCAACGATATGCGCCAGCTTCGCGAGCGCATTACCCAGCACTTCAGCTTGGCACCACTCAAACCACAGGATGTCGCCAACTACATTGATTTCCGCCTGCGCGCTGCTGGCCACCATGGCCCCAGCCCCTTCACCGAACCAGCAATTAAATTAATTGCAGAAATATCCGAAGGTCTTTCCCGCCGCATCAACATCCTGGCAGACAAGGCACTGCTCGCCGCCTACGCCATTGGCAAGCACCAGGTCGATAGTGCCGAGATCCAGGCCGCAGCGAAGGATGCGCATTTTTCCCCGCTACAAAAAAAATCTGCTTTAAATCCAAAATCGCTGCTCAAAGGTGTCGCCAGCGCCGGCCTCATTGCATTGATTCTTTTGCTTGCCTTCCAATTTGGCTCACGCATTAGCCCACCAACGGGTACACCAGACAGCCTCGCCAATAAAGTCACCCCAACCCCGGGCAAAAATCTTCGCCCCAACCTGGCGACATCGCCCCCCGAAAAGATTGCCGTTATCCGTTTCGGGCCACTAACGCGGCAACATTTTGCCCAATTCGACACATGGATCGAACAGGCCCCCCACCGTCACTACTTTATCCAGCTCCTGGCCACTGATGCGATCAACACCGGAGAAATCGAAGGATTCCTCGCCCGCGCCGCCGAAGCACTCAACCCGGAAGAACTCCGCGCTTATCGCTCCAGCCTCTCCGGGCGTGATCGTGTCGGCATCATCTACGGCGATTTTGCTAGCCGTGAAGCGGCCGCTATAGCCATGCAGACACTGCCAGAAACAATCAAGGCAGCCCAACCCTTCCCCCGGCAAGTCAGCCGGCTCCACTAATCTGGCTCCCCGGACAATCCATGAGCTTCAGCAAATTACGTGCTAGCATCTTTATGACGATCTACGCACCTTGACCACCCTGCTTAAACAAGGCGAAACCCGTTGAAAACCGGTTTTTTTAGCGCGACCCTAATCACCCTGCTACTGGCCGCCTGCACAGCCCCGTCACCGCGCGAGCCGATGAAAGGGCATATCAGCTCCGAAACCATCCAGGCAGCGCCAACCGGCAATATCCCAGCCCCTGTCGAGCAAACGCTGGCCTTGCCCAAACCACGCGCCACCCCCAAAGCGGAAACCTACAGCGTCGTCGTCAACAACGTTCAAGTCCGCGACCTGCTTTTCGCCCTGGCCCGTGATGCCAAGGTCAATGTTGACATCCACCCGGGCATTACCGGCGTGGTCACGCTGAACGCCATTGACCAGACGCTACCGCAATTGCTGACCCGAATCTCAAAGCAGGTCGACATGCGCTTTGAAATGGACGGCCCCAATCTTTCAGTGATGCCGGACTCCCCGTTCCTGAAGCATTACAAAGTCGACTATGTGAATATGTCGCGCAATGTGACGAGCACCGTATCGACCAACACCCAGATTGCCACAGGCACGCAAAGCACAAGTTCGGGAGGAGGAGGAAGCGGCACAGGCAGCAGCGCCAGCGGCAACATCTCAAACACGCGGATTGAAAACACCTCGAAAAACCAGTTCTGGGAATCACTGGAAAAAAATATCAAGGACCTCTTGCGCGAAACCGACAAGATTTTGCCGGAAGGCTCCAGCGAAACCTTCGTCGAAGAATCCAATGCCCAGAAGGCGACCGGCACAGCCGCCCTGCCCCAAGGAACCGGCCCACGCGCGCTGCAAGCAATTGCCAACGCGCTACAGAGCAACCCGACACCCAGCTTATCCAGCCAAGCGGTGGGTAATTCAGTTGTTCGCCGCAACACTTTCCGTGAGGCAGCTTCAGTCATCATCAACGCCGAAAGCGGTGTTATCACCGTACGCGCGACACAACGTCAACATGACAAGATTCAGGAATTTCTCGATCGGGTCACCAACGCCGCACGACGACAAGTACTGATTGAAGCAACCATCGTTGAGGTCACTCTCAAGGATGGCTACGAGCAAGGCATTGACTGGACCGCACTGAGCAGCGGGGGAATTGTCAAAGTGCTGAGTCGGCAACCCAACGGCCCGGCAAATCTGAGCTATGACAGAAGCAATAACCCGACGGCGCTCATTAACTTGCTTGAGACCTTTGGCACGACAAAAGTTC
>JAUYQT010000252.1 GCA_030697085.1 Azonexus sp.
TGCTGATGTTTGTGCTCGGCTTCGGTATTTCGATGGATGTCGAAGGCTTGCGTTTCGCCGTGCTCGACCGCGACCAGTCACCGGAAAGCCGCGCCTATATTCAAAATATCGCTGGTTCGCGCTATTTCATTGAACAGCCGCCGATCGCCGATACCGCCGATCTCGACCGGCGAATGAATAATGGCGAGTTATCACTGGCCCTCGATATTCCGGCCAATTTCGGCCGTGACCTGCGGCGCAGCCACTGGCCGGAGATCGTTGTCTGGATCGACGGCGCCATGCCATTTCGCGGTGAAACGGTGCGTGGTTACGTTCAAGGCCTGCATCTTGATTACGTGCAGCAATTAATCCACGAGGCGACCGGGGTGAGCCACCGCTATCCGATCAATATCGTCTCGCGCTATCGTTACAACCAGGATGTAAAAAGCATCTATGCCATGGTGCCGGCGGTGATTCCGCTGCTGCTGATTTTCATCCCGGCTATCCTGATGGCGCTCGGTGTGGTGCGTGAGAAAGAGCTTGGCTCGATCACCAACCTCTACGTGACGCCGGTGACACGGCTTGAATTCCTGCTCGGCAAGCAACTGCCTTACATCGTCGTGGCGATGATCAGCTTCGTCCTGCTACTCATCCAGTCGCAACTGGTCTTTGATGTGCCGATCAAGGGGAGCCTGCCGGCGCTCATTCTTGCCGCCTTGCTTTATGTCATTGTGACCACCGGCTTCGGCCTGCTCGTTTCGACCTTCACGAGTACGCAGATTGCTGCACTTTTTGGTACGGCGATGCTGAGCATCATTCCCACCGTCAGCTTCTCCGGGCTGACCAGTCCGGTCAGCTCGCTTGAGGGTCCGGGCTACTGGATCGGCCAGTTTTTCCCGGCCACCTACTTTCTGGTTATCAGCCGCGGTATTTTCACCAAGGCGCTCGGTTTGGCCGACCTGCTGCCACACTTCCTTGCGCTCGCCGCCTTCATCCCGGTGCTCACGCTGCTTTCCGTGATGCTGCTCAGAAAGCAGGAGCGCTGACGATGTCGCTATCCAATATTTATCACCTTGGCCTCAAGGAACTGAAAAGCCTGGGAGCCGACAAGGTCTTGCTGTTGCTGATCTGCTGGGCGTTTTCAGGCGCAATTTATACAGCGGCAACGGCGAGCTCGCAGGAGCTGCATAACGCGCCGATTGCCGTTGTCGATGAAGACCAGTCACCATTGTCGCGGCGCATCGTCGGTGCCCTGTACCCACCGTATTTCAAACCGCCACAGCTCATCACGCTGGCCGAACTCGATCGCGGCATGGACCTCGGGACCTACAGTTTTACGCTGGTGATTCCAGCCAATTTTCAGCGCAACGTCCAGGCTGGCCGTCAGCCGGAAATGCAGCTCAATATTGATGCGACGATCATGAGTCAGGCCTTCATCGGCGCCACCTACATCAAGAGCATCGCGCT
>JAUYQT010000524.1 GCA_030697085.1 Azonexus sp.
TCGTGCAACCCGCTACCAGCAGCAAGCGCCTGTTTAATTTGCGTATCGCTGACATCCGCACACTTGCAGATGATGTTGCGTTGAGTGATGTTACCCGGCGCGCTGGCTGTTGGTGCCAACGCAAAGAGAATCATAGTGGCAGCCAGTTCATCCTCGGCCATCGCCTGTTTGAGCCAGGTCTGCGCGAGTGTTTCACCGGCAAGCCGAACGCCGAGCAGGCGCCCGTTCAGCGTGATGGCTTTTTTACTGATATGACGACTGGCGTCAGCATAAAAAATGGCCCCTTCATTGCTATCCATAGCAAATAGCCGATCCAGCTCGGCTATCTTTTCATTATCAATGGCCGTCGCGGCAGCGGCACGAAACACGACCAACGGACGCTTCCGACCATACAGATTAACGCTCGCATACGGATAAGCGGTTAGAAGAAGGCGCGCCCGCTGCAGCAACTCAAGGGCCTCCGACTGAGTGTCACAACTACGCACCACCGCCAGCGGGTAAGGCAGGTCGAACTTGGCAATTTGAACGGCCGCGTGTTTCAACTCAGGCTGCAGCGAATAGGGATCGATTGCATCGCACGCCACCGCGTTGGCGCCCGCTGAGTTCATGAATTGATTGCCCCAGTGCATCGGCATCCAGGCCCGGCCTTTTTTTAATCCGGCACGTTCGCTGACCCGAACGATCGTTTCGCCGCGCGCGTTACTCACCTTGACCAGATCGCCAGATTCGAGAGCACGATGGCGCATATCGCACGGGTGCATGGCCAGTCGCGGCTCGTCTTCGAGATTAAAAAGTCGCGGCACTGTTCCCGTCCGGCTCATGCCATGCCAGTGATCACGCATGCGTCCGGAAAGCAGGCTGAGCGGCAAATCTGGCGTGCGCGGATCGGCTGTTGGCTGGTGTTCAATGGGGATAAAACGAGCTTTCCCATCAACTGTTGGAAAAACGCCATCCTCGTACAAGCGAACTTTGCCAGCACTGGCACCTTCAGGATACGGCCATTGCTGCGGGCCGTTGGCTTCAAGTAGCGCATAGCTCAGGCCGGTGATATCCAGATCACGCCCACGTGTCGTTTCTCGATGCTCATTAAAAATAGCTTCGGCATCGGCATAGGGGAAGAGTTTTTCAGCATTAGCGCAATTCAGCTTCCGGCCAAGGCGCCGGGCAAACTCAACGGCAATTTTCCAATCGTGACGCGCCTCACCAGGCGCTTCAACAGCCGACATGACACGCGTAATACAGCGTTCCGAATTAGTCACGGTGCCATATTTTTCGCCCCAGCTACTGGCCGGCAACAATAAATCGGCGTAGTTAGCCGTATCGGTGTCAGCGTAGGCTTCCTGTAGCACAACATATTCGGCCGCCAGCAGAGCTTCACGCACGGCAGCCTGGTTCGGTAGGGATTGCGCCGGATTGGTGCAGGCTATCCACACCGCCTTTATCTCGCCAGTTTTCAAACTCTTAAACAAATCGACCGCAGA
>JAUYQT010000591.1 GCA_030697085.1 Azonexus sp.
GGCGCGGCAATGCCTTTGGGCAGGCTGGGCTTGAGATCGGCAATCGCGCTTTCGATGCGTTTTGTCAGGTTGACCGTATCCGCCGTTGGCTGCTTCTGGATACTGAGGATGACCGCCGAAGCACCGTTGAAACCACCATCACCGCGCTTGATCGCCGCCGCGAAACCGACTTCGGCAACTTGCCGAAGCAGGATAGGCTGGCCGGCGCGGGCGGTCAGCGCCAGGTTTTTCAGATCATCCAGCCGGGCACTGCGCCCGAGGTGACGGATCAGGTATTCGCGGCCATTGAGTTCGAGAAAACCACCTGAAGTATTGGCCGCAAAGCCCTTTAAAGCGCTTTCCAGTTGGTCCAGCGAAATACCGAGATCGGCCATGCGCCGGGTATCGGGCTGCACCTGAAACTGCCGCACTTCGCCACCAATCGGGATGACCTGCGAGACCCCCGAGATCGCCAGCAGGCGGGGGCGCAGCACCCAGTCGGCGTATTCGCGCACCTGTTTCGGGTCACCATCCGGCACAGCAACCGGCATCGCCACCAGCATGATCTCACCCATGATCGACGACACCGGCCCCATGCGCGGCAAAACGCCGACCGGCAAGGCTGCCTCCATCCCGGCCAGCCGCTCGCTGACCATCTGCCGCGCCCGGTAGATATCAACACCCCAGTCAAAAGAGACATAAAGAATGGACAGGCCGGCGCTCGACACCGAACGGATGCCGGCAACACCGGGCAGGCCGCTCATCGCCGTTTCGAGCGGAAAGCTGATCAACTGCTCGACCTCTTCCGGCGCCATGCCGCCGGCTTCCGTCATCAACGTGATGGTCGGTTTGTTGAGATCGGGGAAAACGTCGACCGGCAAACGCCCGGCCTGAAACGCCCCATACGCCATCAGCACCACACTGACCGCCAGCACGAAAAGGCGGTTGGCGAGACTTTTTTCGACGAGCCACTGAAACATATCGGGACTCCTAACGAATCTGGCTGATCAATGAGGCGCCCTGCACCACGACGCGCTCACCGGATTTCAAACCGCGCGAGATGACCACGCGGACGCCGTCGAGTGGCGTGATCTGGACTGGTCGTGCGATGAAACGCTCGGGCGCATCCTTGACCCAGACAATCACCTCATTCGCCGTATTGCGACTGAGCGCCGCCATCGGCACCGGCATTCCGCGCACCACCGACTTCATGCGTACCTGCACTTTCACCGGCTGGCCCAGCGGCAATGTCAGCCCGGCCCCGACCGCATGGTTCTCAAAAATCAGCGGCAAGGCCTGCTCCCGCAGGCGGCGGCTGGCGCCGATAAAATTGAGCGGCACCGAGCGCTCACCGATCGCCACGGTGGCCGCAGCAACATCCTCAAGCGCCAGGGCTTCATAGGCGCTGGCTTCAACGTGCAGGCCATCCGGGTCAATAATCTCGAAAATCAGCTCGCGCGGTTCAACCACCTGGCCGACTACCGCATTGCTCGCCGCGATCACGCCGGATACCGGTGCCAGCAACGCCTCGCGGCTCGACAAACCGCCCCCGACGGCGGCAATGCGCCCACGCAAACTCGCGACGTCACTCTCGGCAATCTCGATTTCCTTGCGCGGAATGGTGTCAGCCAGTTCCTGCAGACGATGCACGCGCTTCTCGGCCAGCGCAAAGCTGGCCTTTAGTTCGGCCAGCAGGGCCGACTGGTTGGAACGCTCAATCTGCCCGGTGGACGGCACCACCCAGGCCAGAATGTCGCCCTTGCGCACCTTGCTGCCGGCGGACGGCAGCCCGTGTGCGCCGGCCGCTTCGATGCGTCCGGGAATCATCGCCTGCACGCGCCCGCCGAGATGCGGGTCCATGATCACCCGACCCGCCAGTTCGACAATGCGCGGCACGGCTTGATCAGCCACCGGCTGCGTCAGGACGCCCATGCTGCGCTGGGCCGACTTGGGCAGAAAAACGGCGCCGTCCGGCAAACGCTGCGGCGCGTTGCCAAGATTGACCATTGCCTTCTTTTCGTCGGCATGATCGTGGCCTTCGTGGGCTGCCACGGGCAGGCTTAGCGCCAGCAACACGGCACTAAATACTGAGATATGTTTCATACGGCCACCGCCTTTACGCCAGCCCGGCGACGCCACCATGCCCCGCCCAGCAAAAGCAGCAAGGTCAGCCCGGAAATGCCGGCCGCCCAAGCGCCGGAAAACGGTAAAGCTGTTGCTGCGGTCGACGCCCCTGAAACAACCAAATCCGCCGAGAGCAAATCAGCCTCCTCTCCCGCCACCAGGGTAAAAGCCAGCGCATATTCACCGGGCTGGCGCAGCGGCTGCAGCCATGCCGCATCGTCAATCAGGTAATCGCCCGTCTCGCTACGAAAACGGGCTGTCGCCTTGCGGCTGCCCTGCTCCACCTCCAGCGCCGCGTTCAGCACCGGCGCATTGCTCGCTGCCCGATCGACAAAAAACGCGAATCCTTCGGCGTCCAGCCGGCCGACCAGCTCAAAACCCTCACTTTCAGCCACAACAACGGGGATGGGGAGCGGCACCTCGGCCGCCTGGACGAAAACTGACCCGGCCAGCATGAATGCTGTGGTCAACACTAAAAACAGTCGATTTTTCATGATGTGATCCTTGTTCATTCGGGCAGCAGGCCAAGCGCCTGCCGTTGGGCCGAGATACGTTGCGCCAGATTGATCCGCGCCCGGCTCGCCAGCCGCTCAGCCTCAAAGGCTTCCAGCTCAATACGCAAGCGGGTAGGCAAATCCGTTTCGCCAAGGCGGAATGATTTGTCGAAAAAGCCCCGATTCTCGGCAGCCAGTTGCGCCCGCAGTTCGGCCGCCGCCAGCAGCTGGCGCACGGCCAAAAGCTGGGCCTCAGCGGCGGCGCGTTCATTGCCCAGGCGTTCGCCCTGACGGTCGAACTGCAGGCGGCTCTCGATCAAATCGGCATTCGCCTCGGCTAGTCGCGCATCGTTGCGGGGACCGGACGAAAACGGGATGCGCAAAGCGAGCGCCCAAGTCTGTTCAATCGGATCACCGGTCAACGCTCGCTCCAGACGAGTGCCGACAACAATTTGCGGGTTATTCCGGCTTCGTGCCCGCGTCAGTTCAAGACTGCGCCGCGAGACATCACCCCGCGCCTGCAAATCACGGAGCAAGGGGTGTTCATCGCTTGATTCAACGCCCGGCAACTCATCAGGCAGCGTTTCTGGCACCGGCCCAACGGCGCTGGGTAACTGACCAGTCAGCGACTGCAAGCGAAAGCGGGTCGATTCAAGCGCCACCCTTGCCTCGGCCTGCTGGGCCTCGGCAGCGGCCAGCGCGCCAGCCGCCTGATGTTGATCGGCCCGCGACAAATCGCCCGCGGCAACCCGACGCGCCACATCATTCAGCAAGCGGCGCGCTGCCACGACGCGTTCGGCGGCCAGTGTCTGTTCGTTGCCGGCCAGTTGCCAGCCCCACCAGGCATCGCGCACTTCGCCGGCCAGTTGCAGGCGCAGTGCCGCCATGCGGCCGCCCAGCGCCCCTATTTCGGCCTCGGCCAGCGCCTGGCTGGCACTCTGTTCGCCGGGCAGCCAGAGCGGCAGAACCAGTCCGATCTCCTGCTCATTTGCCCCGCGCTGCTGGTTAAAACGGTCGGTTCGCCCACGCAGTTCAATACTGGGTGGTTCCGGCGTCAATGCATCGGCTGCCAAGCGGCGCGAGCGCAAGGCGTTCTCACGCTCGGCAACCGCCTGACCGGCAGGCTTACGCTGCCAGGCCGCAGCGTAAGCTTGGGCAAGTGTTTGTATCGGCTCGCTGCGCACCGGTTGGGCGGCAACGAGTAATAGCGCGATCCATAAAAGGTGTCGCATAGAATTCCTCCGGCTGAGTGAAAAACACAACCGGCGGCAGGCCAGATCAGCCCGGATGGGCTGTCAAAAAATCAGGGGAAAACACACCAAGATAAGGCTGGCACTCCGCCGACGTTCAGACGGCGGATACTCTGGGTGGTCGTTCAAGCCCTTCGGGGACGCGGGAAGTGAAGCGACTGGCAATATTGCCGCAGAGGTCGGCAGTCTGTGCCGGCATAGGCAATTGCAACGTATCAACAATGCTGCCCTACAAATGCCCGAGTTGATGGCCGGGACAGCAATGATGCTGCGTCGTGGCACAACCATCCGACTCATGCTGCGGGCAACCATCGCAATCAACTGCAGGCGCGGCGTGATGGTCATCGCCATGCGCTTCATGCGCGGCCGGCGAAGCGTGCTCATGCGGCGCCATACCTTCCGCTGCTTCCCAGCCGAAGCTCGGCGAGAAGACAGTGGTCAGCATGACCAACAACACAATGCGGGAGATTTTCCGGAGAAGCGCTTGCATAAGTTTGATCATAGCCGATGATTCCGTTATTCGAAACCCGACTGCATCAAAGAATTAAATCGCAACCAGCGTCTGTCGGCCGTACCACTCTTCGCCGACCGGCAAGCTGATTGGATTCTGCACGACGGCCGCTTCGACGCAAACCATGTGCCGCCAGCCATCGGCCGGCATATCTTTCAACTCGGCACAAAGCTCGACCCACGGGTTCCAGACCACGACATCGGGGAAACCCTGACTCTCGATGCTCAGACTGAGATTGCCGGCATTCAGCTGCTGCGCCCGCTGGACATCGTGATAAACGCGATCCACTTCGTTGTCGATGGTCAATTCGACGCCGCTATCACGGACGATCTGGTTACTGTTGGCGGCATCGCGATAGTGGTGACCATACAGACCTTCGATCGAAATATCCTCAACCTGAGCAACGCGCAGGTAGGAATGCAGCGCGCCAGTGAATTCAAACGGCGCACCACCGGTATTGGTCACGCAAAACTCGATATCGATGCGGTCAACCTCCAACATCAGCGTAATTTCGGCGGTAAAAGCATGCGGCCAGATGGCACGGCTCGCTTCGTCGTCACTGACGACCAGCGTGACCAGCGCATATTCATCAGCGCAACGTTCGGTCTCGACCGACCAGTGACGCGTCCGAACAAGACCATGCTTGGGCAGATCACCCAGCCCGGAAAACTGCGGGAAGCAGACGGGAACCCCACCGCGAATCGCCATGCTGCCATCAAAAACAGCACTTTCCGAAAGATAGAGATGCTCGCGGCCATCCGGCGTCAGCCAGGAGAGAACCTGGCCGCCCAGTTTGCTGATCACGGCGCTAGAGCCTTTGGGGCCATTCAGGCGCAGCGCTTCAATACCGTGGAAATCGATTGTTTCAATGCAAGGTTTCATGAGTCTCCGGTGCCTTGGGCACCACATAAAGTTGGGGACGGACGTGCAGCAACTCGACCGTATGACCGAGCAGCGTGACACTACCGGTACGCCGGTTGTCGCCGGTATCGCTATATTCGAAGGTATAAATGCGGCGCAGCTGGAGATGCCCCTCGTCATTGCGCGCCAGGCGGAAAAAGCTGCCGACGACCGTTTCGTCGAGAAATTGCAGACCCTCCTCCGCACAGGCTTGACGTGCAGCCTCGATGCCGATTTCACGGGCTTTCAGCGTATCCAGCCAGAGCCAGATAGCCCCCAGCAGCAAGACAAGGGTCAAAAGTTCGTAAATATCCATGGCGCGAGTATACGTAAGAGCGGAAATACGCCACAACAATTGGTGAAAAATTACCCGACGCGCCTGAAAAACCAGATCAGGCGGCTCCGTTGAAGCGTTTGGACGGGGAATGAATAATGCGTCGGCACAGAAGCCTGTATTCATGCGGCTCGTCAGCGACGGGAGGCGCGGTCAACCGAGATTTTCAGGTTAAATTCACCCGCTCAAATTCTGCATTACAAAATTGGAAAATGCATTGCAGCCTATGAAGGGCTAGAATTCGTTGCCCTAGACCCGCTTCCGGACTCATCTTCTCCATGCTCAGCTATCGTCACGCTTTTCACGCCGGCAATCATGCCGACGTGTTGAAACACCTTGTCCTGCTCCAGATCGCTGAATACATGGCCGAAAAACCAGCGCCGTTCTGGATTATCGACACCCATGCCGGCGCGGGCTTCTATGCGCTGGAATCGGCTCAGGCGAGCAAACTGGGTGAATACCGTGACGGTATCGGTCGTCTATGGGACAAAAAAGGTTTGCCACCGGCCGTGGTTAACTATGTCGAATTCGTCCAAATGCTCAATCCGGATGGCAAATTACGCTATTACCCGGGCTCACCCTGGCTGGCCAGCCAGTCCTTGCGCGAGAGCGACCGGTTGCGTCTGTATGAACTGCACAGTACCGATGTCGAACTACTCCAACGCAATTTCAAGGAGGGTGGCCGGCAGATTACCGTTACCGGGGGGGATGTATTTGTTGGCCTGAATGCCATTCTGCCCCCCCCCCCCCGTCGTGCGCTGGTGCTGATTGACCCATCCTACGAAACACGGGATGACTACGTTAACGTCGTCAAAGGGCTGCAAGAGGCGTTGAAGCGTTTTGCGACCGGCACATATGTACTGTGGTATCCGATGCTGTCGAAAATCGAGTCGCGCAAATTACCGGACAAACTGAAACGTCTGGGCGCCACGAACTGGCTCAATGTCACGCTGGAAGTTAGCGCCCCGTCCAAAGACGGTTACGGCATGAACGGCAGCGGCCTGTTCATCATCAATCCACCGTGGTCGCTGGAGAAGACGCTACGCGAAACCCTGCCCAAACTGACCGAACTCCTGGCTCAGGGCGAAGGCGCCCAATTCAGGCTGGAAAGCGAGTCAGCCTAGTTCCGAGTATTTGGCCCGCGAGCCGAAAGCCTTGTCAACTGGGTACTTTTCGGCATTTTTAGCAAGCTTGGCGCGGGCCGCTTCGGCGAGGTTGATCCCCGCCGTATCGGCAATCAGCAGCAAATAAAGCAGGATGTCGGCACATTCATCGCGCAAAGCCTCGGCAGCCTTGGGTTCGGCCGGCAAGCCCTCGACCTCGGCATCGTTCTTCCATTGCGTCAGTTCCAGCAGTTCCGCCGCCTCAAGGTTGAGTGAAGTAATCAAATTACGCAGCGAATGAAACTGTCGCCAGTCCCGTGCATCGCGGAACTCAAGCAATGCTGCGGTCAACGTCTCAAAATCACTCAATTTCACACTCCGGCCCATCAAAGCAAAGCATGATGCCAGCCCGTCCCGCAGACAGCAATGGAGCGCAGGCCGGATAAAATAGAACATCCCGCTCCCGACAAGACAACACAATGAACAAAGCTTCGCCAAACCGCCAGATTCCAATCGGCTGCCTGATCGGCATTGCTGGCGGCTAGCGGCTGGCGGCTGGCGGCTGGGCGGCGCGGGTGCAGCACCCTTGGCGCAAAACACGCTTTACGGCACCAAGCGGCCGGTATGCTGTTTTACACCGCTGCGTTTCTGGCGTGGCTCCCGGGAAGCTCTCGTTACGGCCTTTGCCACCCGCTCCAGCGCCGCGACACCACCTGTCACGCTACGTTGCGCCGAACAACATCTACATGTCAAAAAAGACATCGCCAATTTTGTCATCCCGCTCGGCGCCACGATGAATATGGACGGTACTGCACTTATATGGACGGTACTGCACTTTACGAAGCTGCCGCGGCGTTATTCATCGCCCGTCTGGCCGGCATTGAGCTTGATCTGGCGCAGCAACTCATTATTTTTTCGTCGCTATGCTCACCGCCATCGGCGCCCCCGGCATC
>JAUYQT010000642.1 GCA_030697085.1 Azonexus sp.
CCGGCGAAGCCCATGAAGGCGAGGGCCATCAGGCCGGCAGTGATCATGGCAATGGCCGAGCCACGGAAATAAATCGGCACGTCGGCACCTTCAACGCGCTCACGAATGCCGGCAAAAAGGATCAGTACCAGCGAGAAGCCAAGCGCACTGCCGGCGCCAAAAAGCAGCGATTCGACAAAGTTATAGCCGTTGGAGATATTGAGCAGCGGTACGCCGAGCACGGCGCAATTGGTGGTGATCAGCGGCAGATAAATGCCCAGCGTTTGCTGCAGCGTTGGCGAGGTCTTGGCAATGACCATCTCGGTCATTTGTACGATGGCGGCGATGGTGACGATGAATGACAGCGTGCGCAAATATTCCAGCCCGAACGGTATCAACAGGTAATGGTCGATGATGTAGCTCGCGCCGGTCGCCATGGTCAGCACGAAAGTCGTGGCGGCGCCCATGCCATAAGCTGTTTCCAGCTTTTTGGAAACACCCATGAAGGGGCAAAGACCGAGAATCTTCACCAGGACGACGTTGTTGACCAGAACGGCGCCGACGAGGATGAATAAATAGTGGCTCATGGATTAGGCAGGCGTAAGGCGCGCATTATCGGGCTTTGCGGCGCGACAAACAACCGCGCGTCGGTTATGGGCTTATCGGGTTTTTTGTATAACGTGGGACAGCGTCTCGGCGACTTCGCTCACCAGATCCGGTCCGCGGTAAATGAAACCGCTGTAAAACTGCACCAGGCTGGCGCCAGCCCGGATCTTTTCCGCCGCATCTTCGCCGCCCATGATGCCGCCAACGCCAATGATCGGCAGTTCGCCGGCCAGTGCGGTCGACAGCTTTTTCAGCACATCGGTTGATTTGCGGAAGACCGGTGCGCCGGAGAGACCGCCGGTTTCGCTGGCATTCGCCATGCCTTCAACCTCTTCTCGTGACAAGGTGGTATTGGTCGCAATCACGCCGTCCATCCGGTGGCGGCGCAAAGCATCGGCAATCGCGGTGATCTGGGTATCGTCGAGGTCGGGCGCGATTTTCAGCGCCATCGGTACGTATCTTCCGTGCTTTTCAGCGAGTTCTTCCTGGCGCGCCTTGAGCTGCATCAGCAGGTCGTCCAGCGCATCGTCCTTCTGTAATTCCCGCAAGTTTTTGGTGTTGGGGGAGGAGATATTGACAGCGATATAGCTCGCTTCGCGGTACACCTTCTCCAGGCAAATCAGATAATCCTCGGCCGCATTCTCGATGGGTGTGGTCGCGTTCTTGCCAATATTGATCCCGAGAATGCCGCCCTTTTTTGGGAATTCAGCCGCCCGGACGTTTTCCAGCAGGCGATCAACGCCCGCATTATTGAACCCCATGCGGTTGATGATGCCCTGCGCTTCCGGAATGCGGAATAGCCGCGGTCGCGGATTGCCTTGCTGCGGACGCGGCGTGATGGTGCCAATTTCGAGAAAGCCGAAACCCAGGCAGGCCAGCGCATCAATATGGTCGCCATTTTTATCCAGGCCGGCAGCGAGGCCAACCGGGTTGGGGAATGTCAGTCCCATGACCTTAACCGGGCAAGGCGTCACCGGTTTGACCAAAAGCCCGGCCAAGCCGCTGGTCTTGAGCAGGGAAATGCCATTCATGCCGATACCGTGGGCGGTTTCAGCATCGAGCGCGAAGAAGAATTTACGGATAAGTGGATATAGCATAGCCCACGATTTTACCGCATCGCAGCAAATTATCAGTCCGGGAAGTCGCATTTTTAGGAGGGTTGAACGCAGCAACCGGTAACAACTCTTCTCGCCAATCGGCAAAAATTGGCGCCTCGGCATATCGCAATGTCCCAGTGATTTGCCTTCCTTGTCAGGATTTCAAGTTTCACCAGAGACAGTAGCCTTGTTCGGGCGGTATCATAAAAAACCAAGTAAAACTCCCATTAAGATATCGCCATGGATTCTCAACTCATATTGATCAAGGCAATTCGGTCGGGCCGACTTTCGGACGTGCAAGCGGCGCTGGATGCTGGCGCCGTGGTTGAACTCGACGATGGTCAGGGTGACCCCGGCTTACCGATGGGGATAGCCTGCTTTATGGGCTTTGTCGATATTGTTCGGGAACTTGCCAAACGTGGCGGCAAGGTTGATTTGCCCGACAATAGTCTGCCCACTTCGCCATTGAACATGGCGATCCGGGCTAATCGGGTTGAAGTGGTGCGCGCCTTGATTGAATTGGGCGCACAGGTGCCGGATGGCATGAAAACTGGTTTGTCAGAGCATGACATTATGCTGGCACAATGGAAGGCGCATCGGGATGGTCACGTACTTGGCGCTGCCGATGAAGAGGTCGGGAACTTGCACGCGATTGAGGAAATTGATGTCATACCTTGCTTCGGTACCGACACCCAGGTGCTTGAAGCTGATGTTTTGCGTGCCATACGGGAAGGTCGCTGAGCAGCAACAATCTGTAACAGCTTGCACTGGTCGATGAACGTTAAAATATTTGCCATGACAACGCTGATTCACCGAATTTTTCCCCTGCTGATTTGTTTGGCTGCACCGATGGCAAGTGCCGTCGATCCCGATCCATTCAAGACTGAGGCGATGGCGCCCCTCAGGCCTTCGCCGCAGCTTTCGGCTCGGGTTGGCGAGGCGCCCTGTGCGACTAATTTGCCGGCAACGCCGTTGACTGCCATTGATGCGGTCGACCTGACGCTTTGCAATAATCCGCAAACACGCGAAATCTGGGCGGCGGCGCGGGCCCAGGCTGCGCTGGTGGGTGTTGCGCAGTCGGCCTGGCTACCGTCGCTGGATGGTCGCGTCAGTGCCGCACGAAACTTTGCCGATAACGGAAATTTCAACCAGAGCGCGGCGACCCTGACACTTTCCTGGCTGATGTTCGATTTTGGTCAGCGCTCAGCCAATGGCGAAAATGCCCGCCAGCTATTGAATGCCGCCGCAGCAAGTCAGAACGCCACCGTTCAAGTCTTGTTTTTAAGTGCCTTGCAATCTTTTTATACGGCGCAAGCGACGCGGGCGGCGGTGATTTCGGCCAGCGAGGCCGAACGTTCGGCTAACGAAGGTTTTTTGGCAGCGGATAGTCGATACAAGGTCGGTGTCGCGACGCCGGCCGACCGTTTACAGGCGCAGACAGCGCTTTCGCAGGCCACTTTAAATCGTATCAAGGCGGAGGGCGAGGCGCGTAATTCGTTGGGGGCATTGGCCAATGTGCTGGGTTTTGATGCCCAGAGCACCATTCTTCTGGCGGCGAATCCCGGTTTGCCGACCGAAGCGGCTTTTCAGCGTGATGTCGATGCGCTGATCGACGAGGCGCGGCAGCGTCGCCCTGATCTCAAGGCGGCGGAAGCGCAAGTCAAGGCGGCTGAAGCAGGGATTGAGCTGGCGCGGGCTCAGGGGCGGCCAACGGTTTCCGTTTCCACCGGCCCGAGCTGGCAGACGGTGGGTGGTGTCGCGAGCAACAGCGGCAGCATTGGCATTGCGCTTAATGTGCCGATTTTTTCCGGTTTTGAGACGACGTATCGGGTTCGTTCGGCGGCGGCGCAGGCTGAGGTGAGGGCCGCCCAGCGTGACCGCATTCGTTTGCAGATTGCGCTGGATGTCTGGAAGGCTTATCAAAATCTGACGACAGCGACGCAAAGTTTGAAGGCGACGGCCGATCTGCTGGCCAGCGCCGAGCAATCCGAGCGCGTTGCGCTTGGCCGTTATAAGGCGGGTGTCGGCACTGTTCTTGATTTGTTGACCGCGCAGAGCGCTCTGGCCAGCGCCCGTTTGCAGCGTATTCAGGCGGGGCTCGACTGGTATGTTTTTCGCGCCACGCTGGCCCAGTCGATGGGTGCGCTTGATTACACACTGCTGCAACCGGTAGCAGAAAGAAGACCATGAAACATATTGGCAAAATTTTTATCGGCATCAGCGTGATTGCCGGCCTGATTGGCGGCGGGGTCTGGTATTTCAAACAGCGCGCGGCGCACAATCCGGAGCAGCGCTACAAGTTGGTGACTCTGGAAAAAGGTGAAGTCACGCAGACCGTTTCGGCCAATGGCACCTTGAACCCGGTTGTGCTGGTCAGTGTGGGCACGCAGGTTTCAGGAACGGTGAAAAAACTTTATGTCGATTTCAACGATCCTGTGAAAAAAGGCCAGCCGCTGCTGGAACTCGATGACGCACTGGTTTCTGCCGTCGAGCGGCAAAGCGCGGCGAGTGTGACTAATGCCCAGGCAACGCTTGAACTGGCCTTGGCTAATGAGGCGCGAATCAGGCAATTGTTGGCGCAGGAATATGTCTCGAAGCAGGAGTACGACCAGTCCCGGCAAGCGCTGAAATCAGCTCAGGCTCAACTCGCGCTGGCCCGCGCCCAGAATGAACGTGACCGGGCCAACCTCAATTTCACAGTGATTCGCTCGCCGGTCGACGGCGTTGTCATTGACCGGGTGGTGGATCTTGGTCAGACCGTAGCGGCGAGTTTCCAGACGCCGACATTGATCAAGATTGCTCAGGATTTGTCGGAAATGCGCATTGATACCAGCTTTGCCGAAGCCGATATCGGCAACATTCGCGAAGGACAAAAAGCAAAGTTCACGGTCGACGCCTTTCCCAGCCGCAATTTCGTCGGTGATGTGCAGCAAGTCCGTCTGAATCCGACCAATCAGCAAAATGTCGTCACCTACAACGTGCGCGTTAATGTCGCCAACCCGGAACATGTGCTGCTGCCGGGCATGACGGCTTATGTGAATATTGCCGTGACGCAGCGGCCGGATGCCTTGCTGGTACCGAACGCTGCGCTGCGTTTCAAGCCCGCGGATGCAGCTGAAAAGAAAGCGGAAAATGGCACAAAAATGGCGTCGACCGCAGCAGTTCCGCTTGGCGCCGCTAGTAATGCCGGCGACGGGGTGACCAAAGGCGGTGGTGATAAAAAGGGTAAAAAGCGCGATGGTCAGAGCGGCACGGTTTATGTGCTGGTCGGTGAGGAAATCAAGCCGGTTAGCGTTCAACTGGGCATTACCGACAATCGCAATACCGAAATTGTCAGCGGCGATCTGAAGGCGGGTGACCGGGTCATCATCGGTGAAAACAACAATGGCAATGGCCCCAGCAAGCCTTCCAGCGTCGGGATGAGAATGTTCTGATGACTGAGCCGGTGATCCGGGTGGTTGGCCTGGGCAAGTCCTACGAAACCGCTGCCGGTTTGTTCCCGGCCTTGCGCGGGGTCAATCTGGATATTCATCCGAGCGAATACATCGCCATCATGGGGCCGTCCGGTTCCGGCAAATCCACCTTCATGAATTTGCTCGGGTGCCTTGATACGCCAAGTGCCGGCGACTATTTTCTGGCGGGGGCAAATGTTGCACAAATGGACAAGGATGCCCTGGCCATCCTGCGCAACCGGACGCTGGGGTTTGTCTTTCAGGGTTTTAACCTGCTGCCGCGCATGAGCCTGCAGGACAACGTCGCCCTGCCGCTGGTTTATGCCGCGGTCGACAAGGAAACCCGCCGTGCCGCGGCGCGCGAATTGCTCGACAAGGTGGGCCTCGGTAAATATGCCGAATCGCTGCCCAACCGCATTTCCGGCGGTCAACAGCAACGCGTGGCGATTGCCCGGGCGCTGGTCAATAAGCCGCGGCTGATTCTCGCCGATGAACCGACGGGTAATCTCGATAGCCATACCAGTGAAGAAATCATGCGTCTGTTTGGCGAGTTAAATGCTGAAGGCATTACGATTGTGATCGTCACCCATGAACTGGATATTGCGGCGCATGCCAAGCGGCAGGTGCGTTTTCTTGACGGTGAAATTGTCAGCGATCATTTGACTGAGGCGGCCTCATGCTGAAAGCGATGCTTGGCGAAGCCTGGCTGGCGATGGGGGCCAATCGGCTGCGGACGGCGTTGACGATGCTCGGCATGGTGATCGGTGTGGGCGCGGTGGTCATCATGATGGCGATCGGGCAGGGCGCTCAGTACGCCGTGCAGCAGACGATCAGTACGATGGGCTCAAATTTGTATATCGTTCTTTCTGGCTCATTTACGACCTCTGGCGTGCGCAGCGGTTCAGCCGGGGCACCGTCGCTGAGTGTCTCGGATGCCGACGCGATGGCTGAACTTGACGGCGTCAGGAACGTCGCGGCGACCCACCAGGGCACGCGACAACTGGTGTACGGATCGCAGAACTGGAGTACGCAAGTTGTCGGGACGACGCCTTCCTACCTTGATGCACGCGCCTGGAGTGTCGTCAATGGTGCGGCGTTCGGTGACTCCGACGTGCGCTCGGCGACGCGGGTTGCCTTGATTGGCAAGACTGTGGCGCAGAACCTGTTTGGCGATGATGACCCGGTCGGCAAGACCATGCGGATTCAGCAAAACCCGTTTTTTGTCATAGGCGTGCTGGGCAGCAAGGGGCAAAACCTTGACGGCCGCGATCAGGACGATACCGTGATCATTCCGCTCAGTACCGCCCAGCGCAAGGTTTTTGGTACGCCCTTTTTGGGCTCGGTGCGGATGATCATGGTGCAGGCGGAGTCTGCTGAGGCGATGGCTGCCGTTGAACGTAGTATTGAATCGCTGCTTCGTCAGCGTCACCGCTTGCGCGATGGGATGCCGAATGATTTTTTTCTGCGCAACTTATCGGCGGCTGCTGAATCAGAAGCAGAAACGACGCGCACCATGTCTATCCTGCTCGGTGCCATTGCCTCGATTTCATTGCTCGTCGGCGGCATTGGCATCATGAATATCATGCTTGTTTCGGTCACTGAGCGGACGCGGGAAATCGGTATCCGCATGGCCATCGGCGCCCGGCAAAAAGATATCCTGACCCAGTTTTTGCTCGAAGCCGTGATGATTTCGTTTGCCGGTTGTTTGCTTGGATTACTACTCGGTCTGGGAATTGCGCTTGGGATCAATTTCTTTACCGGTATGGTCGTCGTTATTTCCGGTAGCGCGGCGCTGGTCGCTTTTGCCGTGGCGGCCACTGTCGGGATATTTTTTGGCTGGTATCCCGCTCGCAAGGCGGCGCAGCTCGACCCGATCGAGGCGTTGCGTTACCAGTAAATCGGCAAGTCAATCGGCAGGTTTGCAGCGCAACAGGTGGTTGATGATCAGGCTTAAAACCACCTCATGGCGCTGGTTTACCGCATGGTAGCGCAAGCGGGCAATGCCGCGATCCGGCTTTGATTTCGACGGGCGCACTTCCAGTACTTCGATTTCTGTATGGAGCGTGTCGCCCGGGCGCACCGGTGCCAGCCAGCGCAATTCGTCGATCCCCGGTGAGCCGAGGCTGGATTCAGCCAGTATGCCGGTCTGGATGAACAGCCGGAAGCATAGCGCCAGACTTTGAAAGCCGCTGGCAATCAAGCCGCCGTAAGGTGATGCGGCGGCGGCATTAACGTCGAGATGGAAGGGCTGCGGATCGTAACGCCAGGCGAAGTCGATGATTTCGGCTTCCGTTAGCGTAATGCCCGGTGTCTTGAAATGCTGGCCGGAGAAGAGGTCGTCGAGATAACGGGTTTCCATGGGTTTTGGCTCCAGGCTAAATCGGCCGCTCGCTGGGCGGTAGGCTGTCAATGTGCAAGGTATGCGTCGGGAAGGCTATTTCAGCGCCGTGGTGGGCAATGATATCGGCAATGTGGAGCAGAATATCTTGTTTGATCTCATGGAAATCCACCCAGGCGACGGTTTTCGTGAAGGCGTAAATGAAAAAATTTAGCGAGGAGTCGGCGAAAGCGTTGAAATTCACAATCAGCGTCTGCGTTTCGTCGATCTCAGGATGTTCGAGCAGCATTTTTTTGACATCGGCGACGATGACGGCCATTTTGTCGATGTCCTGATAGCGAATGCCGATGGTTTCCTTGATTCGCCGATGGCTCATCCGTGTCGGGTTTTCGATCACGATCGTGGTAAATAGGGCGTTTGGGACGTAGATCGGGTTCTTGTTGAAGCCGCGAATGCGCGTATGACGCCAGCTGATTACTTCAACCGTGCCTTCGATATTCTTGTCCGGTGAGCGTATCCATTCGCCAACGCTGAACGGGCGATCGAGATAAATGGTCAGCCCACCAAAGAAATTGGCCAGCAAATCCTTCGCTGCGAAGCCGACGGCAATGCCGCCAATACCGCCGGCAGCCAGGATGCCGGCGATGCTGAAGCCCAGCGTCTGCATGACCATCAGCGCCATGATGATGACGATGATCAGGCGGCCAAGCTTGGAAAAAGCATCGACTGAGGTTCTATCGACAGCCTGGCCTTGCAGGGTTTTTTCGCTGACATAACGCTCGCTGGATTCGCCGATCAGGCGGAGCAGAAACCAGGTGAGGCAGGCGGCAATGCCAACATCGCGTAAGGGCGCAACCAGGTCGAAGAGCGGGTCGTCGATTTGCTGACGAACTGTTTTCGCGATCAGCGCGATGCCGAAAAGCCAGATGGTAATTGGTAACGGCCGACGGGCGGCTCTGAGCAGGAGGTCATCCCAGGGCGTTGCCGTTTTCGCGGCAATTTTTTCGCTGCGTCGCAAGAGTTGCTTGACGAGAAAATTCAAGGCAATCGTGGCGAGGGCGATAGCCAGCGCTTTTATCAGCCAGGGTTGGGCCAGGACGGCCATGTCGAGGTTGTCGGCAAGCCTTTTCATGGGAAGCGTTTGAAGGGTTTGATCAAGGCTTGATGCCCCGGCTGGCCGGGCGCAAGTTGATCTCGACGGCTTGCGGCTGGCCGTTGATCAGCGCCGGATAGGTTTTGTCGCTGACGAATAGCGGCTTGCCGCGATGTTCGATCCGGGCTGCAACCGTGATATGAGATTTCTTGCCGATCAGGTCGCGATCGATCGTGGTGGAAAACAGAATCGGCACTTGCCGTCCAGCCAGTTCAATGCGCTGTTCAGCCAGTTGCCGGGCTGGTGCGCCGGTGGGGGTTAAATTCTGGACCCGGATGATGAGCACGGCCTCGGGGGGCAGGGCGCTGCGCTGGCGATAGCTGACGCTACCGCTGATGTCGAGAAAGCTGCTGAGTGCTGGCGAGGGCGGGGCAATCTTCAGAGGCGGTGGGCTGCCAACATGACATTGACGACGATTGCCCTGGCTATCTTCAATCAGGCTATTTTCTCCGTTGACGTGAAGACGGTTTTCGCCGGACCGATAGAGCGCACCAGATGCAGCGGGAACCTGCGGTAGCGTCAGGTCGCCCGCGGTGAGGTGGAGCGTCGCCTGCGGTCGACCGTCATTTGTGGCCGAAAACGAGATATTGATGCGGCTGCCATCGTCACAGTAATAAGGCTGGGTTTCGCTGTTGGCAAGGGTGCTGAGCGGTAGCAGCAGGAGGGGGAGCAGGCGGCGCTGGAGGTGCGGTTTGATTGTCATCATTCGGTCGGTATTTCAAGGCTTTCCCATTGCCCGACAAGGTAGCCTTGAATGGGGTGAAAGTCGGTTTTGTAGGCCATCTTCGCGCTTTCGGCAATCCAGTAGCCAAGATAGAGATAGGGCAGGCCAAGGGCAACGCACTGAGCGGCTTGCCAAAGAATGTTGTAGATGCCGAAGCTGGCGCCGGGAATATCCGGTTCGTAGAAGGTGTAAACCGAGGAAAGGCCATCATCGAGGACATCGATCAGGCTGACCATGCGCACTGCCTGATCATCGGCAAATTCAATCAAGCGGGTGTCGACACGGCTTTGCAGTAAGAACTGGGCATACTGTTCATGGCTGTCTTCATCCATACCACCACCGGGATGGCGGGCTTGCTGGTAGCGCTGGTAGAGCGCGTAATGTTCATCGACCAAGGCGAGCGGCAGTTCGCGGACATGCAGATTGCTGTGGCGTTTGAAGGCGCGGCGTTGGCTACGGCTGAGCTTAAGGTCAGCTGCCGGCAGGCGAACCGGGGTGCAGGCGCGACATTGATCGCAATGTGGCCGGTAGGTGAAAATGCCGCTGCGCCGGAAACCGGCGCGTATCAGCGAGCTATAAATTTCGGCATTAATCATGTGGGCGGGCGTGGCGACCTGCGAGCGGGCTTCACGCCCCGGCAGATAACTGCACGGGTAAGGTGAGGTGGTGTAGAACTGGAGTAGCGAGAAGGGCAGCGCGGCGTCGTTGGCTTGAGACATGGCTCTACCAGGTCAGATCCAGATTGTCGGCTGACCAAGCAGCGCGCGAACTGTTTGCTGCGGTCAACGTAGATAAACGGTCTAAAAACATTTGGCGGGGAATTTCTCGGCCACCGAGGGAGGCGAGGTGTTCGGTGCGCATCTGGCAATCGATCATTTCAAACCGGTGGGCCGCTAGATAGCGGATCAGGTGAGCGAAGGCAATTTTCGAGGCGTCGCTACGGCGAGAGAACATCGATTCCCCATAGAACATGTGACCGATTGCCAGGCCGTATAGACCACCTACCAAATCACCTTCGACATAAGCTTCGACCGAATGCGCCCAGCCAAGTTCATGCAGCCGAATATAGGCATTTTGCATGTCTGGTGTGATCCAGGTGCCGTCCTGGCCCGGGCGTGGGGTTTCGGCGCAGCCGGCCATGACGCCGGCGAAATTGCTGTCGAAGCGAACTTCAAAAAGACTTGAATGCAAGGTTTTTTGCAGTGATCGGCTCAGGCGGAATTCGTCAGGGAAGAGCACCATGCGCGGGTCCGGGCTGTACCAGAGGGGCTCGCCTTCAACCGTGCCCCAGGGGAAAATGCCATGATGATAAGCATTGAGCAGGCGGTCCGGCCCTAAATCGCCGCCGACAGCAAGCAAGCCGCCCATCTCCTCTCGTGCCGATTCGACCGGGGGAAAGGGGTCGAATTGGCCAAGAAAGGGAATCATGCGTGTTGTTTTTTGAAGGCGATTACGTGGTCGGCATCAAGTCGGATGCCGATTCGCTCGCCCAGCGCATGGTTGTGGTGCGAGGGTACCAGCGACAGCACTTCAGAGCCGCTACTCAGACGCAGCGTGTAGAGAATATCGGCGCCACGAAATGCTTTGTGCAGTACTTCAGCCTGTAGCAGGCTTTGGTCGTCATGGACGACATCGTCAGGCCGCAGCAAGACATCGACATCGCAGCCATTGCCGCAGTTGGCACAGGTTTCGCTGCACTCAACCGGTATATCGGAAATCAGCGTACCGAGCTCCATCTCGACATCGTGACCATTAACGACAATACCGGGTAGCAGCACGCCCTGGCCGATAAAGTCAGCGACAAAACGGTTGGCCGGGCGGTGGTAAAGGTTGTACGGCACATCCCATTGCTGAATGCGGCCCTGATACATGATGCCGATTTCATCGGCCATAGCGAAGGCTTCATTCTGATCATGCGTAACGAGAATGGCGGTCGATCCTTCTCGCTTCAAAATTTCCCGAACCTCGGCCGAAAGACGCTCGCGCAGACCAACGTCGAGATTGGAAAAGGGTTCGTCAAGCAAAATCAGCTCTGGCCGCGGCGCCAGGGCGCGAGCCAGCGCGACACGTTGTTGCTGGCCACCGGAAAGTTCGTGCGGATATTTCTCACCCTGGCCGCCTAGGCCGACGGTGGCGAGCAACTGTCGCACCCGCAAATGAGCATCAGCTTCCAGCTTGCGCCCGAGGCCAAATGCGACATTACGCTCAATGGTGAGGTGTGGGAAAAGGGCGTAATCCTGGAAAACCATGCCGATCTGCCGTCTCTCCGGAGCGACACGTTGATTGTTGCTACTGACCACCTTGCCATGCAGCCGGATTTCACCGCCGGCGATCTCTTCAAAGCCGGCAAGGCAGCGCAGCCACGTGGTCTTGCCACAGCCTGAAGGGCCGAGCAGGCAGGCGATTTGCCCTTTTTCCAAACGAAAGTCGACGCCATCGACGATGGTCTGTTTGCCGTAGCGTTGTACGACGCCATTTAGCTCAAGTTGTGCCATAGCGGTTGATTATAATTCGCATTAAAGGACGATGCAGATTTTAGCTGGGGGAGTAGTGAGGCTGAACTATATAAATCAACAGTTTAAAAATCAACGCTGCGATTTGCTAGCGACCGCCAATGCCCTGGATTCGCCGAAAGTGCACGCCTTCGAAGATGTGCCAATGGGTACGATAGCGCGCAAATGCTTATCCGGCAGGCGCTGAGTTTTCGAGTGCATGTTAAAATCGAGCGCTTTTTTGCGGCAAAAGAAGCGGAGAGCAAGATGAGCACCCTAACCTCAGGCGATCGTGTAATACACCCAAACCAGCTGGACTGGGGGCTCGGCAAGGTGCTCAGCGCAACTCCCGATAATCTCGATGTATTCTTTGTCGGCGCTGGCCGCAAGCGGCTTGCCCGGTCATTCATCAAGCTCGAGAAAGCGGAAGGGGCGGCGTCGAAGCACCGTCTTCTCGATAACCTGATGGAGGCCTCCACCATTATTGGTAGTGACTTTGTCACGATCCCTATGGCGATTGAGCGGTTCATGGAGAACTACCCGGACGGTTTTTCGGACCCAAGCTTCATTAAGGCGACGCGCGAAGCAAATTTGCGCGGTCACAAGTTCTGCGCCCAGTTATTGAGTCAGGAGGAGCTTTCCCGGCTTGTTGAGGAGGGCTGTTTTGAAGCGGTCTGTGATCGCGCCCGGCACGTCGAATTGACCGCAAACCTGTTGACCAAGGGAGAGCGCAAGACACTCCATGAAGCACTCGAATCACCGGCGTGCCAAAAGCTGTTCTCGGTCGCCTTGGCCGATCTTCTTTATGGGGCTGAAACAGAGGAGGCGCGCTTCAAACATTTCCTCCGCACGCTGGGTATCCTGCAGCTTAACAAATGGCCATTTGCAACGCTCTTCAGCTTTATCCGCCACCCGCAGCAATATGCCTACATCAAGCCGAGCGCTATCCAGAATGCGGCTAAGGCGCTTTGCTGGCGAATTAACTACAAGCCTGAGCCCAACTGGAAGACTTACGATGCGGTGCTGCGCCTCTACAGTTATGTCCGTACGAATTTGTTTGAAGAAGGAATGATGCCCCGTGACCTGATTGACGTGCAGTCCTTCATTTGGTCGGTTGGGCAAAAATAAACCTGGGTACCCAGCCTCAGGCTTCGCCCATTTTGCCGCAACGCTTGCCTGTTGGCCGCTGCGGTCCATTATCTGGAAAGGAAAAACATGAACGCTCAAGCTTTAGCTGAGAAACTGAACAAGCTCGGTTTTACCCCCGTTGCACTAAGTGAGCCGTCAAAAAAAGAAGATGGGATGATTGATTTTACAAAGGCGTACATGTGCAAGTGCCGCTGTACGGTGATGATCCCAATG
>JAUYQT010000700.1 GCA_030697085.1 Azonexus sp.
TTCAGAGTGCGGGCATCCTGATAGCCTTCGGCGATCATCCACTTCATCAGCGTGATGTTCGAACGCATGTATTCAACCATCGGCGCCTTGTTCAAACGCACCGAACAAGCTGCGGCGGAACGCTCGGCGGCTGCATCGGAGAGTTCAAAGGCTTGCTCGACCTTGAGATCGGGCAGGCCTTCGATTTCGAGAATGCGACCGGAGAAGACGTTGATCTTGCCCTTCTTCTCGACAGTCAGCAGACCAGCCTTGATGGCGTACAGCGGAATGGCGTTAACCAGATCGCGTAGCGTAATACCGTCCTGCATCTTGCCCTTGAAGCGAACCAGCACGGATTCCGGCATATCCAGCGGCATGACGCCGGTAGCAGCGGCAAAGGCGACCAGACCGGAACCGGCCGGGAAGGAGATGCCGATCGGGAAACGGGTGTGCGAGTCACCGCCGGTACCGACGGTATCCGGCAGCAGCAGGCGGTTCAGCCAGGAGTGAATAACGCCGTCGCCCGGACGCAGCGCAACGCCGCCACGGGTCGAGATGAAGGATGGCAGTTCACGATGCGTCTTGACGTCAACCAGCTTCGGATAGGCGGCCGTGTGACAGAAGGACTGCATGACCAGATCGGCGGAAAAACCGAGGCAAGCCAGGTCTTTCAGTTCGTCGCGGGTCATCGGGCCGGTGGTGTCTTGCGAACCAACAGTGGTCATCTTCGGCTCGCAGTACGTGCCGGGCAGGATGCCGGCGACGCCACAGGCCTTGCCAACCATCTTCTGAGCCAGCGAGTAGGCCTTGCCGTCGTCAACCGGGTTTTGCGGCAGACGGAACAGCGTGCTTTGCGGCAGGCCGAGGAATTCGCGGGCCTTGGTGGTCAGACCGCGACCGATGATCAGCGGAATCCGGCCACCAGCGCGGACTTCGTCGAGAATGACCAGCGTCTTCAACTGGGATTCAGCGATCTCGGCGCCATTCTTGACAGCGGTGACCTTGCCAGTCGCCGCGTCGACCTTCAGCTCGATCTCGTCGCCCATGTCCATCTGGTCAGCCGCGATTTCGATCGGCAACGCGCCGGCATCTTCCATCGTATTGAAGAAAATCGGGGCAATCTTGGAGCCGAGGCAGACACCACCGAAACGCTTGTTCGGGACGAAAGGAATGTCCTGACCCGTGAACCAGAGAACGGAGTTGGTGGCGGACTTGCGGGAAGAACCAGTACCGACCACGTCACCGACGTAGGCGATCAGGTTGCCCTTGGCCGCCAGCGCTTCGAGTTGCTTCAACGGACCGCGCAAACCGGCTTCGTCAGCTTCGATACCCGGACGCGGGTTCTTCAGCATGGCCAGGGCATGCAGCGGGATGTCAGGACGCGACCAGGCATCCGGTGCCGGCGAGAGGTCGTCGGTATTGGTTTCGCCGGTGACCTTGAAAACGGTCAGCTTCTGCGAAGCCGGGACTTCCGGACGCGAGGTGAACCACTCGGCGTCAGCCCAGGATTGCATCACGGCCTTGGCGTTGGCGGCAGCGGTGGCATTGGCGGATTTGGCCAGTTCGGCGACATCGTGGAAGAAGTCGAACACCAGCAGGGTCTTTTTCAGGCCTTCAGCCGCCACGGTGCCGCAAGTCGGGCAGCCGAGCAGATCAATCAACGGCTTGACGTTGTAACCGCCGAGCATGGTACCGAGCAGTTCGGTGGCCTTTTCCTTGGAAATCAGGGCGCAGGCTTCTTCACCCTTGCTCACCTTGGCCAGGAATTCGGCCTTGACCTTGGCAGCGTCATCGACACCGGCCGGCACGCGGTAAGTGATCAGTTCGACCAAGGCGGCTTCTTCGCCGGCCGGCGGATTCTTCAGCAGGGCGACCAGTTCAGTGGTCTGTTGCTTCGACAACGGCAGCGGGGGAATACCAAGGGCTGCACGTTCTGCAACGTGGGCGCGATAAGCTTCAAGCACGGCGACTTCCTTTCGTAAAGGGTGGCTCTGGGAAATTCTTGATGTAATCAAAAATTCTACGACAGCGACGGGAAGTGTCGGTTCAGCCAGCGACCGAAGACCGCCCGTTCAGGTCTTATATATTTTATCTTTTAGATGGCTGCCTGTGAACTTCGTTTAGCGCCGGCCGCAAAATCCGGCCCAAAAATAGCGTCGACCGCAGCCGTCGGCCGGCGAGAAAATGCCTGATCGATTTCCTCATTTCCCAAAGCGCATACCATAATTCACGGTTAATAATGGACCAGCAGCGGCTGGAGCGATTCGCTGCTCAACAACAAACTGGTCCATATCGACGAATCGGCCGAACATCTTGCCCGCTCGCCGATGGCCAGGCTGCATGTGCGCGGCCGCCTGCTCAGCATTTTCGACCGACTGATCGAGCGCACCCACAAGACATGGATTTCGCCCCCATGGGCTGGGCCATCGGCGGCGCGGTAGGGACGGCCGCCGGCAATCGGGACGCGCCGGTGGTCTGCATCACCGGTGACGGCAGTCTGATGATGAACGGCCAGGAACTCTCGGTGGCAGTCGCCGAGGGCCTCACAGTGATCTTCGTTGTCCTCAACGATCAGGCGCTAGGCATGGTCAAGCATGGCCAGCGCCTGGCCGGTGCCGAACAGATCGGCTTTCAGCTGCCGACGACTGATTTCGCCGCTATTGCTCGCGCCATGGGAGCGGACGGTTACACCATCCGCTCACCGGAAGATATGGCCGCTCTGGACATCGAAGCGATTTGCCGGAAAAAAGGGCCAAGCCTGCTGGATGTCTATATAGATGGCGATGAAGTACCGCCGATGAACCTGCGCATGCAGATTCTCGGAACGGACATTTAGCCCGCCAGGCGAAAGACCATGAGCACGCCCACACAATCGATCCAAACCCGCATCTGGCGCGAAGAAGCCGAAGCGGACAACCCTTTTGCCGTCCGCTCGGCGCACTGCCGGGGATACGACGTTTTCGGCCAGATGCTGGGCAAAGCCCGGTGGACCGAAATGCTCTGCCTGCTCTTTCGGGATGACTTGCCGTCGCCGGAGGCGCTCCATTTGCTGGAAACCCTGGCGGTAGCCCTGGCCAATCCCGGGCCGCGCGATCCTTCAGTTTATTCGGCCATGTGCGGTAGCGCTTGCGGTTCACCGGCGGCGGCTTCGCTGATGGCCGCCCTTGCGGCCGGCGCCGGCCGCCATGGCGGTGCTCGGGAGGTCTTCGACGCCATGACTGCTTGGCAAGCCTGTGGCCGGAACCTGGTCAGTTGGTCGGACTATCCAGCCACCGACTCCGGACAAGCCATGGACATCTGGCCTGCTCGCGAACATCTGCCCGGATTCGATCCTCATGGCGTATCGACGCCGACGACGGTTGTCCAGTTGCTAACTGCCCTCGCCGGCATTGGCACGCCACTTTGCCTCGGCTGGTTGGCTAATAATCGCCTGGAACTGGAGAAGCTGGCGGGTCTGCCGTTGAATCAAGCCGGCGTTGCGGCAGCGGCCTTTGTTGATCTGGGTTTCAGCCCAAAGGAAGGCGAAATGCTCTATCTGCTTCTACGCTTGCCGGGAGCCGCCGCCCATGCCCTGGAACAGGAAGCCAACGGCTTTAAAAATTTCCCCTTCTGTGCCGTAGACCTCACCGATGATCCAGACAATAAGGAGGCGAAATGACGGGACCGGAACTGCTCGCCGCAGAGGTCGGCATTCTGCACACCGCAGTGGGTGCCTGCTGGCCGGGAACCCGCGCTGTCTTTCGCGGCCATGACCTGCATCGGGATCTCTCCGGCATCGACTGGATGGAGCTTTACGCCTTTGGGATTACCGGTCGTCGTTTCAGGACCGAAGAGATCAGGTTGCTGCATGGCATCTGGGCAACGACCAGTTATCCCGATACGCGCCTCTGGAACAACCGCGTCGGGGCCATGGCGGGCAGCGCCAGAAGTTCATTGGGGCTAGGCCTGGCCGCCAGCATCGCCGTCTCCGAGGCCGCCATTTATGGCGGCGGCCCGGGCGTCCGAGCCATCGATTTTTTCCTCCGTGCAGGACAAGCGGTCAAAGGGGGCGCCAGCATCCGGGAATTCGTCTTCCAGGAGCTCGATGCCCGCCGAATACTCGGCTATGGACGGCCCATCAACAGCACCGATGAGCGCCTTCCCCCCTTGATCAGACTTGTCGAATCGCTGGGCCTTGACCAAGGCATCCACTACCGCCTGGCATTCGCCGTGGAAAACATCCTGGTCACCGAGCACAAGCCTTTTCTGAAAATGAATTATGCTGCCCTGACAGCGGCACTCGCTGCAGACTTGGGCTTTACTCCGCGACAGTACCAACTCTTCAATATTTTGAAATTTGTTGCCGGAATGCCGCCCTGCATCCTGGAAGCGGCAGAAAAACCAGCCGGCACGCTGTTTCCTACCCGCTGTAGTGATATCGACTACCTGGGACAAGCCCCCAGGCAGTGGTCTGCATAGACATGTCGTCCGATATCGCGGCACCAAATCGTCATCGCTGAACAATTTCGATGAGCACGGCTCACCCCGCCAAACGATGCCAAACACATACAACCAGTAATTCACATTTGTTGCCCAAAACCCACATTTATCCTACCCTTCGGGAAAAAAATCACGCTAATTGGGGATTCCATGCGTCTTGCACCTTGTTTTCTGGCTGCCCTGATTGCCACCTCGGCAAGCAACGCCGCCGCTCAACCAGCCCTTGAGGAAGAGGATCTGGCTCTGGCATATGGCGACAAGGGCTTCGTCCACATTGCTACCGGCAACAAGCAACTCCTGCGCGACGCGCCGTCCTCGGCCACCGTCATCACGGCTGAAGAAATTGCCGCCATGGGGGCCACAGACCTCGATGAAGTCATGGCGGCCATCCCCGGCGTCCATGTCAATCGTTCCACCAATACCTACCCGCCCCTTTATGTCGTCCGGGGCATCGTCTCCACCTATAATCCGCAAGTACTGATGCTGGTCAACGGGAAGCCGGTTACGGATATCTTTACCGGCAGTCGAGGCAATGCCTGGGGCGGTCTCCCTGTGGAAAATATTTCCCGCATCGAAGTCATTCGCGGCCCTGGTTCGGCCCTTTATGGTGCTGACGCCTATGCGGGCACAATCAATATTGTGACCAAGACAGCGGCAGAAATCGGCGGGACTCAATTCGGCGTGCGCGCCGGCTCCTACGACACCTGGACGACATGGCTGCAGAGCGGCGGCAACATGGGGCCGATCGATATTGCCGCATATCTCCAGATCGGTGCCACCAATGGTCAGAACCGGACCATTCGTCAAGATTATCAATCGTCCGTACTTGACCCCGCTTTTGGGACAAATGCTTCGTTCGCGCCGGGGTCGGTCAATCTCGGCCGGGAATCGCTCGACGCCGGACTGGATGTCGGCTACGAAAAATGGCGAATGCGCCTTGGTGTCAAGGATCGTTTGAACATGGGAACCGGCGCCGGTGTTTCCAATGCCCTGGACCCCTATGGCAACGTTGCCAGCCACCGGGTTAATGCAGAACTTTC
>JAUYQT010000801.1 GCA_030697085.1 Azonexus sp.
TTGCGATAGACGGTAGTCGTGGCGATGATCTTCGGCGGCGAACTGTTGGCGTGGTGTGGCGGTGGCCAATAGATGCAGAAATAGGCAATCGCTGCGGTAGTCTTCCGGCAGCGTGTGCAGCCCGATTCGGCGAGCGGCGAGATGGCTGTCGATGACCGCGAAGGTCAGCTGACTGTGATCGGTACAGGCTTTTTCAATGCTTGGGATGGTTTGGGGGTGGGCAACGATGAAAACCGGCAATATTTCATTTCTTCCAACCTGGCGCTGGCCGAGCAGGTATTGATGCAGCTTGGCTGCTTCGGCGGCAAAGCTGCTGGCGATGCCGGCAATGCTGCTGTCGGTGAGCGGTGCCATGCGTGAAAACAGGGTTTGGCCATCGACGATAAAACTTTCGCGAATCGAATGATCCTGCAGGGTCAGTAGCAGGCAGCGTTCTTGGCCAAAACCGAGCTTTTTAAGGAGTTGACCGCCGAGTTGGGCGACGGTGTAAATGCCGGCCAGTGGTGCTTCGGCCTCATTGATGCGTTGTAGCCAGGGTTCAAAGTGCGCCGGGTTGGTCAGCGCCGAGAGGAGCAGTTTTTCATTTTTGCGGCGGGCTTTTTCGTAGCCTAGCGAGGTGGCGGTGGCGAGTGAGGTGCCGAGAAAATGCTGACCAATTTTCCGGGTGATCAGCGCCTGTCGGTCACTGCCACGCAGAAAGGGGATGGTTTCGAGCGCGTGGCCTTCTTCGGCGACGTTGGCGAGCATGAAAAAATGACTTTTTTGTTGCTGCTGCAGATAGTCGGCAAAGCGGTTGAGTCCGGCATCATCGTTCTCAAAGACGCCTTCGGGCTGCAATTTCCCCTGCTGCCAGGCGTAGGCCGAGAGGCGATGCGTATTGAGGTAGAGCAGGCGGCGAGGGGTCACGTTTTGATTTTGCTGATGATGTCGTAGATGGGGCCGATGACCGATAGCATAATCCAGCCCAACAAGGCGCCCATGAATAATGTCAGGATCGGCTCGATCATGGCTTGTGCCTTGCCAACGGACTCCTTGACGTCGCGGGTGTAGAAATAGCTGACGTTGAGCAGCGCCTTGTCCAGGCCGCCGGTGTTTTCACCAACGCGCAGCATGCGGACGACGAGTGGCGGGAACATCCCGGCATCTTGAAAAGCGGCGGCGACATTGCGTCCTTCGCGAATTGATTGTTCAACGCGCTGCAGGGCTTGGCGTACCGCCCGGTTGCCGACAATCTGTTGTGTTGTGCGGATTGATTCGAGAATCGGAATGCCTGAGGCGTAGAGCATGGCGAAGGTGTTGGCGAAGCGCGACAGAATGATTTTTTTCAGGATGGGGCCTAGCACCGGCAGGCGTAGTTTGATGCCGTCCAGATGCAGGCGGGCAAGCGGGTTGCTGCGCAGGATCAGGTGAGCGGCAATGGCGCTAACGATTGGGGCGAGAAGAAAGGCGTACCAGTAATTGACCAGTAGGTCAGAGACGAAAAATAATATTTGTGTGTGCAAGGGCAGTGTTTGCCCCATGTTTTTCACGAACATCTTGAGCTGCGGCACCATGTAGATCATCAGAAAAAAGGTGGCAGCGAGGACGATGGTGGCGACAAATGCCGGGTAGGTCAGCAGTTTTTTGGTGTGCGAGGCGAGTTCGTCTTCCCATTTTAGTGACTCGCTCAGGCTGACCAGCACTTCCGGCAGTTGGCCGCTGTTTTCACCGGCCCGGATCAGGTTGACAAAAACCTGGCTAAAAACGTCGGGGTGAGCGCTCATCGCCTGCGACAGCGTTTGCCCACCTTCGATCCCTTCGATCAGGCCGGCGATGATTTCGCGAAAGCGTGGGTGTTCGATCGAGTCGCGCAGGTCGGTCAAGCCTTCCAGCAGCGGTACGCCGGCACGGTTGAGTTGTTCGAGGTGAAAACAGAAATTGATCAACTCTGGACGAGGAATTTTGCGCCCGCCGAAGAGTGTTTTGGGCGCCAGTTGCGTCGCGGTGACGAGGTCGAGCTCCATTCTTTTCAGGCGCATTTCGAGGTCGACCGCGTTAATCGCATCGAGCCGCCCGTAAATCATTCGCCCTTCGGCGCTGACCGCCTTGTAGTCGAAAAGCATCGCTACATCCGGTCGGTCAGGTCGACGACGCGCGCCAGCTCTTCCAGCGAGGTCGTGCCATTCAGCACGCGGCGCAGGCCGTCGTCAGCCAGCGTCTGAAAGCCCTGCATTAATGCCCGGCTGCGGATTTCGTGCGTGGTGGCGCGGCGGGCGATCAGTTCGTCGATGCCGGCATCGACGCGCAGCAGTTCCATGATCGCAATGCGGCCGCGATAGCCACGAAAATCGCAAATTTCGCAACCGGTCGGGCGAAAGAGCACCGGGCGCGGCCCCTCGGCCAGCGAGCCGAGCAAATGGATTTCGTGCGGCTCGGCGTGATAGGGCGATTTGCAGTGCTCGCACAGGCGGCGAATCAGGCGTTGGGCGACGATACCGATGATATTGCCAGCCATCACGTCGGGCAGCACGCCGATGTCGAGCAGCCGGGGTACGGCGCCGATTGCCGAATTGGTGTGCAGGGTCGTATAAACCTGGTGGCCGGTCATCGCCGCCCGGAAGGCCATTTCAGCAGTTTCGGCGTCACGCACTTCGCCCACCAGAATCACGTCCGGATCTTGCCGCATCATCGAACGGATGCCGTTGGCGAAGTCGAGTTTGGCGGTTTCCGAGACCGAGGTCTGGCGGACCATGGCCATCGGATATTCCACCGGGTCTTCGAGGGTCATGATGTGAATGCCCTCGGCGTTGATGTGGTTGAGCACTGAGTAAAGCGTGGTCGTCTTGCCGCTACCGGTCGGGCCGGTGACCAGAATGATGCCTTCCGGGCGGGCGATCATCAGTTTCAACTGGTACAAGTGCTCTTCACTCAGGCCCAGACCATCGAGCGGAACGATACCTTTTTGCCGGTCGAGGATGCGCAGCACAATGTTCTCGCCGTGAATCGTTGGCTGGCTGGCGACGCGGAAATCGACAGCGCGGCCGGAAACGCTGAGGCCAATCCGGCCATCCTGCGGCGCCCGCATTTCGGCGATATTCATGCCGGCGAGCACTTTGATGCGCACCGTCATTGCCGGCCAGTAGGATTTATGCAGGGCACGAATCTGCCGCAACATGCCGTCGATGCGGTAGCGAATACGCAAAAAATTGGCCTCCGGCTCGAAGTGAATGTCGGAGGCTTCGCGTTTGACCGCGTCAGTCAGGATCGAGTCGATCAGGCGCACGACCGGCTGACTGTATTCGTCATCGGTCGCTGACAGGCTTTTCCAGTCGATCTCGCCGGTTTCGATTTCGTGCAGAATGCCGTCGATCGACAGTTCGTGGCCGTAATACTGGTCGATAGCGCGATCAATTTCCGATTCACCGGCAAGCAGCGTCTCGATTTCCGTCCCTTCCGGGAGCAAGGTGCGGATACGGTCAAGGCCGACAATGTCGTTGATGTCGGAAATGGCCAGTGTCAGCCGCTGGTTTGCCAGGTTGTAGTCGAGCGGCAACAGGTGATAGCGCTTGGCGACCTCGCGCGGGACTAGTTTGAGCGCTTGCGGGTCGATGACCGCATGTTTGAGATCGATACTCTGCTTGCCGAGGCTTTCCGAAAGGGCCTGGCGTAGCGTTGCTTCAGAAACAAAACCGAGCGAGATCAGCAGTTTGCCGAGCGGTTGGTTGAGCTTCATCTGCTCGAGCAGCGCAATACGCAGCTGATCTTCCGAAAGGATCCCTTCGGCGATCAGAATCTGGCCAAGCGGGCGATGCAGCAAGGTCGAGGTACTCATGGCGGATTTAGCGCGGCGGCACGAGCTGTAATTCAGCCAGCCGCTTCTTGACCTGCTCGCGGTCGAAAGCAGCTGGGCGTTTGGCGGCAGCTTCCAGCGCCAGCCTGTAATGCTGGGCGGCCGGGCGAGTTTGCCGGATGTGGTCAAGGCTGACGGCAAGATTGAACAGATAATCCGGATGATCGGCTTCCACTGCCACGGCGTTGAAGTAAACCTGCTGTGCTTCAGCCCAGCGCCCCTGGCGAGCGTAGAGGTTGCCCAACGTGAAATTAAGCGGGGCTGACTCGGGCTGGGTGCTGAGCAACATTTTTAGTCGGCTTTCCGTCGTCTGCGGATCTGTCGCCGCTGCGGCACTGCCCAACAGCGCAGCCTGTACGGCGGCATCGCTCGGGTTGGCAATCATCGCCCGTTGATAAATGTATTCGGCCTCAGATGCCCGGCCCTGACGTTGGGCGATGGCGGCGAGCGCGAGCAGCGCGTCGGTATTGTTCGGGTCGCGGCGCAGGGCTTGTTCAAAGTCGCCTCTGGCCCGGTTCAGTTCATTTTGCGCAATATGCTGATGACCACGGAGCAAATTGGCGTCTGGTTCAGGGTGCGTGCGTGTCAGGCGAATGCTCTCCGCGCCGGCGGTGGACTCAGCCCGCGGCTCGGTCGGGGCTGGGCGATAGGCGGGGCGCGGTGCCGCGAAAAGCGGTGGCTCAGCCGATGGCGGCATAGGGGCTGCGGTGATGGACGTATCGGCTTGCCCTGCGGTCGACTGGCTAAATGGCACGAAAACCGGCGGCGTATTGATCGCGACTGCGTGGGCTGGCTGGCTGGAGGCTGATATTGAAGAACGGTTGACGGGCGCGGCCGGTGTATTCCTGTTCATTGCATTCAACTGAAGCCAGACATAGGCAGCGATCACCAGCGCAGCGCTGCCGAGTATGGTCAAAGCGATCCTGAGCGGTCGTTTGGATAGCGGTTCGGTGGCTAATTTTGCGGCAAAGGCATTGCGGATGGCGTCGCGTTCAGCCTGATTCGTTGGCTTTTCCTCGGTGGCCGGCGTTAGATTTGGGCGTAGTGGGAGATCGGCTTTTGCGCGCTCGACCTTGGGACTCGCAGCCATGGCAAGGTCAGCATCGATCTCTTCAATATGCGTGGCCAGTTCGGGGAGCGGATTGATCGCACCTTTCGGACGATGGCTCGGCAAAGGCTCGAGACTCAATATTTCGCCGAATGTCGATGCTGAATCGCCGCGTGCCTGGGTACGTGCGGCTTCTTGTTTGCTTGTTTCTGCCCGTTTCAGGGCATCCATCAACAGGCTCATCGTCGGCTCTCAGCGACTCGGTGCGACGTTGTTGAAAGGCTGGGCTTCCTTCGGCTGACTAAAGAAACTGTCGCCGGGAAGGAGGCTGCGTATGGCCGCATAATCCCCTTCGAGGCTCGCATCCTTGATCACCACCGGGCGCAGAAAAATAACCAGTTCAGATTTCTGGGCCAGGTTGTTACGACTGTTGACCAGTTCGCCAGCGATTGGTATCTGGCCAATGATTGGAATGCGCTGGTTCTGATAATTGATCTTGTTTTCCATCAAGCCACCAAGGATCGCGATATTTCCACTGTTAACCCGCATCACTGACTCGATTTCCCGAACACGAATTTGCGGGACGAGGTTGGAAATAATCAGATCGGGATTCGGGTCGGGCACCATCGCGCCAACGCTGGTGATGGTTGGCCTGACATTTAAAGTGACCGAATCATTGTCACTCACTTGGGGCGTAACGCTGAGAACCAGGCCGACGCTAACGGTTTGTGGGGTCGTGGTAAATGCTTTTGGCGGTGTCACACCGGCAACTGTTGTTCCGGAGATTTCTGATTTGA
>JAUYQT010000805.1 GCA_030697085.1 Azonexus sp.
GGTCAAGGCTGATGCCGCCTGGCTGGCGGCGCATCGTGATCTGGCCAAGGGCGGCATGCCCGGTGTTGCCACGGTGCGGCTGGAAGCCAACGCGCCGTGGCCGGCCAACTTGCAGATCAACGGAAAGTAGATCGACATGGCGCTGCCGCCGGTCGCCCGCTTATCCGGCGTCAGCCACCGTTACGGCGCCAGCGTCGCGCTGGAGGCGATCGATATTGCGCTGCCGGCGGGCGGTATGGTCGGCTTGATCGGGCCGGATGGCGTTGGCAAATCTTCCTTGCTGGCGCTGGTTTCAGGGGCGCGAAAGATCCAGAGTGGCAAGGTCGAGGTGCTGGGTGGCGACATCGGCGAACGACGTTTCCGCGCCTCGGTCCAGCCGCGCATTGCCTATATGCCGCAAGGGCTGGGCAAGAATTTGTACCCGACGCTTTCAGTGTTCGAGAACGTCGATTTCTTTGGCCGCCTGTTTGGCCAAAACCGTCTTGAGCGCGAGCGTCGCATCGCCGAACTGCTCACCAGCACTGGCCTCGAATCCTTCCGCGAACGGCCGGCGGCCAAGCTTTCCGGCGGCATGAAGCAGAAACTTGGCCTGTGTTGCGCCTTGATTCATGATCCTGATTTACTGATTCTCGACGAGCCGACGACCGGCGTTGACCCGCTTTCACGGCGCCAGTTCTGGGAACTGATCGATAGCATTCACGCCCGCCGGCCTGGCATGAGTGTGTTGGTGGCCACCGCCTACATGGAAGAGGCCGAGCGTTTTGACTGGCTGGTGGCGATGGATGCCGGCAAGGTGATCGGCAGCGGCACACCGGCTGAACTGAAGACACAAACCGGGCAGACGACGCTCGACGCCGCCTTCATCCAGCTATTGCCCGAGGAGACCCGGCAGGCGCATCACGCCTTGGTGATTCCGCCCCGCGTCGGCGATGGCGGCACCTTTGCCATTGAGGCAGAAAATCTGTCGCAGCGTTTTGGCGACTTTACGGCGGTCGACCACGTCAGTTTCAAGATCGAGCCCGGGGAGATTTTCGGCTTCCTGGGCTCCAATGGTTGCGGCAAGACAACCACGATGAAAATGCTGACCGGCCTGCTGACGCCGACCGAAGGCGTGGCCAAACTGTTCGGCAAGCCAATCGATGCGCGTGATCTGGAAACCCGCAAACAGGTCGGCTACATGTCGCAGTCCTTCTCGCTCTATGGCGAACGGACAGTACGCGCCAACCTCGATCTGCATGCCCGGCTTTTTAATTTGCCGGATGCCCGGCGTGGTCCGCGCATTGCCGAATTGATGCAGCGCTTCGGTCTGAAGCCCTATGCTGACAAGGCTGCTTCCGACTTGCCCTTGGGCATCCGTCAGCGCCTGTCGCTGGCGGTGGCGGTGGTGCATGAGCCGAAACTGTTGATTCTCGACGAGCCAACCTCCGGCGTCGACCCGGTGGCGCGTGACGATTTCTGGGCGTTGCTGGTTGAGCTTTCTCGCCAGCAGGGCGTCACCATTTTTATCTCGACACACTTCATGAACGAAGCCGAGCGCTGCGACCGCATTTCGCTGATGCACGCTGGCAAAGTGCTGGCCAGCGATACGCCGGCCGGGCTTTGCGAGAAGCGAGGCAAGGAAAATCTGGAAGAGGCGTTTATCAGTTATCTGGAAGAGGCGACCGGGGTGGGCAAGGCGACTGCTGCGACCATGGAAGCAACGGCTGGCCCTGCGGTCGACACAAAAAAAGAGTCAAAAACGGCGACTGATCTTGCCGATAAGGCGCCATTTCAACGCCATGGGGAGTTACACAGCTCGGCGGAAAGCCGGAGCGATGGAAAGAACAAGCCTGACGTGGGCGCTATCCGAACCAGCGCCTTCAGCCTGCGTCGCCTGCTTGGCTACACCTACCGTGAATCGCTCGAATTGCGCCGCG
>JAUYQT010000013.1 GCA_030697085.1 Azonexus sp.
CTCTATTTGCAGCTGAAAATCCTCGATCAACTCGCACTGACCGGCCAAACCTTCAATTTCGAGCCATTTTTCCAGTCGACCGCAGAGTTCCGGCCCGATGGCATCGTCGCCGCGACTGGGGTTGCCGACGGCGAAGATAACAACTGGCGGGATCATGAACGGCTCAGCGAATGAATCACCAGCCCTTCCGGATCGACCAGCTCGACGGCCAGCGGCATCTTGCCCAGCGCATGCGTCGCGCAGGAGAGGCAGGGATCGAAGGCGCGGATGGCGACTTCGATGTGGTTGAGCAGCCCTTCAGTGACTTCCCGGCCATGCAGATAACGCTTGGCAACATGGCGCACCGCTTCGTTCATCGCCTGATTGTTGTTGGTTGTCGAGACGATCAGATTGGCCATCGTGATCAGGTCATTTTCATCAACCCGATAGTGGTGGAACAGCGTGCCGCGCGGCGCTTCGATGACGCCGACGCCTTCCATCTTGCGTTCGCCTTCGACCATCAGGTTGTCACTGAGCAGATCATCGTCGTGCAGCAACTCCTTGATCACTTCGGCGGCGTGCAGCATCTCGATCATCCGCGTCCAGTGGTAGGCCAATGGCGCGTGCATCGGGGTCCCGCCCGCGTAATCAATGAATTCCTTGCGTTCGTGCTCGGCGAACGGGGTCGAAATCTGGTCGCAGTTCTGCACCCGGGCCAGCGGGCCGACCTTGTACCAGCCGTGTTCCTTGCCAAGCGATTTGAAGTAGGGAAATTTCATGTAGCTCCACGACTTCACCTCTTCTTCGATATAACGGTCGTATTCCTGGTAATCGACGCCGTCGAAAATCAGCTTGCCATTGTCGTCACGAGCGCGCAGCGTGCCGTGATAGAAGTCGAGATCGCCGTTGTGGCCGACGATGGACATGAAGTTGGAGCGGAAAATACCGAAGCTGTTGTACAGGCCGGGATCCTGAATATGCACCTTCTGGATCAGGTGCACCGCGTCGCGCGACCAGGCGACGATGTGATAAATATCCTTGAGCAGTTCATCGCGTTCGGCAATGGTCAGCGACTTGTTCATGCCGCCCGGCACCGCCCCCGTGCCATGCACCCGCTTGCCGGCGGTGACGCGAATCACCTCCTGTCCGAAGCGGCGCAGCAGTACGCCGCGTTTGGCGATTTCCGGATGGGCGGCAGCAACGCCGACGATGTTGCGTTTGGTCACATCGCTATCAAAACCGAACAGCAAATCGGGCGAACAGAGATGAAAAAAGTGGAGCGCGTGCGATTGCAGCATCTGGCCGTAGTGCATCAGGCGGCGCAGTTTCTCTGCCGTCGGCGTCAGTTTTTTGGCCCCGACAATCACGTCCAGCGCCTTGGAAGCCGCCAGGTGATGCGATACCGGGCAAATGCCGCACAGCCGCTGAACCATGACCGGCACTTCCCAGTACGGCCGGCCCTGAATGAATTTTTCAAAGCCACGAAACTCGACAATATGCAGGCGCACCTGATGCACCTTGTTCTGCTCGTCGAGCAGGATAGTGACCTTGCCATGCCCCTCGACCCGGGAAACAGGATCAATGGCAACGCGGCGCAGCTTTTCGGGGTGTTGGGCAGTTTCCAGTTGGTAGGTCATGTTTTAGTCGCCAGTCGTTAGTGATTAGTCGGGAGCAAAACAGTGCGCTCGACTAGTCGTAATGCATCAGGCCGTGGCCTAGTTCGGGCTCCTTGCCGGCCAGAAGGTCGGTCAGCACCTTCCAGATCGTATCGGCCGAAGGCGGACAACCGGGCATGAAGTAATCGATTTTCACCACCTCATGAATCGGGTGCACCTTGTTCAGCGGCAAGGGCAATTCCGGATCATTCGGAATCATCCCATTCACCAGCCCCGGGCTGGTGTGATAGACCTCTTCAAGGATGGTGGTCAGCGGCAAGTGGTTGCGCTGGGCCGGCAAGCCGCCATTGATGGCACAGGCGCCGATGGCGATCAGGATCTTGCAATTGTCGCGAAACTCGCGCAGAACATGAACATTCTCGGCGTTGCACAGACCACCTTCGATGATGCCGATGTCGCAGTCCGGACTGCAGGTCTTGATGTCGGTCAGTGGCGAACGATCGAATTCGATGTGTTCAAGCAAGGTAAACAAGCGCTCGTCGATATCGAGCAGCGACATATGGCAGCCGAAACAGCCCGCCAGCGAGGTCGTCGCCACCTTCAATTTTTTCTTCGGTGCGTTCATTTCAGCGCTCCTCCGCCACAGCTTTAGCCGTCGCCGAAATCGGCTGCTTGTCGTAGGTGCGCTCGCCAATCGGTACGGCAAAACCGCGCCGCTTCTTGAGAATGACGCCGACCGGGCAAACCTGCGCCGCCTTGTCGTCAAGCGTGAAATTGGTATCGGCCAACTGACCGGATTTGGCATTGACGATCAACTGCGTCTTGATGCCGCGCCCGGAAAGCGCAAAAACGTTCTTGCCATCGACATCGCGGCTGGCCCGCACGCACAACGAACAAAGAATGCAGCGGTTGAAATCGAGCAAAACCTCGGGATGCGAGGCGTCGACCGCACGATTCGGGAAAAAGTGGTCGTAATGTGGCGACATCATGCCCAGATGGTAGGCGGTAGCCTGCAACTGGCAGTTGCCGCTCTGCTCGCAGGACGGACAAAAATGATTGCCCTCGACAAAGAGCATCTGGGTCAGGGCCAGCCGTTCGGCGTTGATTTCCGGCGTATCGCTTTCGACCACCATCCCGGCAATGGCGCGCATGGTGCACGACGCCGTCTGCCGGCCATTGACCTTGACGGTGCACAATTTGCAGGAGCCGTGCGGCTTGAAATCCGGGTGATAGCACAGGTGCGGAATAAACACTCCGGCCTGGGTCGCCGCCTGCATAATGGTCTGTCCATCCGCAAAGGGAATGGTTTTGCCATCGAGAATGAAAGTCTGGCTCATGCGTCCTCCCCGAATTCTTCCTTGATGATATGCGCCCCCGGATCATCGCGCCCGGTCATTTGTCGCGCCGCGGCCAGGGCCTGATCGAGATCGAAGGCCGGGACAAATTCCTTTTGCGCCAGCCGCCGTTCGTAAGCCGGACGGAACTTGGCAATGGTATCAAGCACCGGATTGCAGGCCGTGTGCCCGAGGCCGCAATGGCTCATCGATTGCAGCAATTGGTTCAGCTTTTCAATTTCGGCAAAATCGTAGGGGGAACCACAGCCATTGTGCAGCTTGTCCATCAGGTTCTTCAGCAGCGAAGTGCCAACCCGGCACGGCGTGCAAAAACCACAGCTTTCGTGCTGGAAGAAATGTACGTAGTTGCGCGCCACTTCAAACATGTCGCGGCTGTTGTTGAAAATAGTGAAGGCGCCGGCGGTCGGAATATCCTCGAAGCCAATC
>JAUYQT010000014.1 GCA_030697085.1 Azonexus sp.
GACCGACCCTATTTCCAGGGTTTGTCCAAAAGTGGCGAGGATCGCCTGTTCGTCACCGAACCCATACTCGCCCGCCTGACCGGACAATGGATCATTCTTTTCGCCCGCCCCGTACTGCAGGACAAGCGCTTTGCCGGCCTCGTCTTCGTCGGCTTTGAGGCCCAGCATCTGGGCTTCCTGTTCGACACAGTCGACCCGGCGAGCGAACTGGTCACCATCCTCTCGCCGGAAGGCCGTATCGCCGCCCGCTCAAAGGGCGTCCATGAACATTCCGGAAAAATCATCACCCTGCCCGAAACGGCCGGGAGAAATTCTTTCCTGCTGACCAGCGCGGCCGACGGCGTCAGACGCCTGTCAGCCGCAAGCAGCATTCCCAACTGGGGTATGCGGGTCGTTGCCGGTATCGATACGGCAACGCTGGATGAGCAGGTAGCCACTTACCAACGCTTTGCCTATCTGCCCGCCCTGCTCCTGACGCTGCTCCTCATCCCGGCCGCCCTCCTGATTCACTTTGGCACCCGCCGCCAGCAATCGACCCAGACCAATCTCAACCGTGAAATCGAGCGATCGCGTACGGTCTTTGAAAGCATGCACGAAGGCATCCTGTTGCTTGACACAAGCACGGCAGTGACCTTCAGCAACAGCGCAGCACAGGGCTGGCTGCCCGCCGCCAGCGGCATGCCCTTTGCCGAAGCCATTAAAAAGGCTGGCTTCACCTTGGTGACGGAAGACGATGAGCCCTTTGCCAACGACCCGCTTCGCGCCATCTGCCTCGGCACCAAGCATGACATCCAGGGGCTTTGGCTCAAGCGTAAAAGTGACGACCTCTGGCTGGCACTCACCGTACGCGTGCTGCACCAGGACAACCAGGCTCTTGAAGGATTGTTAGTTACCCTGGCCGACCGCGGCGACGAGCACGAACGGCTCACCGAATCTGCACTCAACGAGAGCATTCTGACCGGCATGCCCGATGCCGTCATGATTACCGATGCCCGTGGCCGGATCATCAAGATCAACCCGGCCTTCACTCTCCTCACCGGCTATACGGCCGCCGCAATCATCGGCCAGACGCCGGCGATACTCCGCTCCGGGCGTCACGACGATGCTTTCTACAGCACTATGTGGAATACGCTGATTGACCAGGGGCGCTGGTCCGGGCGTATCTGGAACCGCCGCCAGAGCGGCGATGAATATTGCGTCTGGCACAGTATCAGCGCCGTCCGCGACCCACGCGGCCAGACGGCGCGTTACATCGCGGTCAGCCGCGACATTACCGAGCAGGCGGCCCAGGAATCAGATCTCTGGCAACGGGCCAATTTCGATGCCCTGACCGGCTTGGCCAATCGCACCCGGCTGGCGGACCGACTAGCCAACGCCCGCATTCATGCGCTGCGTCATGGTCATGGTTTTACCCTGTTCTATCTTGACCTCGACCGTTTCAAGCCGGTCAACGACACGCTCGGCCACGCCGCCGGGGATGTCCTGCTCCGTCAGGTAGCACAGCGGATTTCTGCCGTCCTGCGCGAAGAAGATATGCTGGCGCGCATTGGCGGTGATGAATTTGCCCTGCTCCTGCCCCGCATCACCGGGGTTGGTGACGCATCGCGTGTCGCCGGCAAGATACTTGAGGTCATTCGCACCCCTTTCGACCTGCCCGAAGGAACCGTCAGTATCGGTATCAGCATTGGCATTGCGCTCTACCCCAAAGACGCCACCGACGATCACGAGCTGACCGCTGCTGCCGACCTGGCGCTTTACGCCGCCAAGGCCGGCGGCCGAAACCGCTGGCATTTCGCCGAGACAGCGGAGACGCCACCGGCTGCAGCGTGATGCTGATTTTTTGTCCATTCACAGTAAAATGATTGCGTTCGTCATTTGCGGCCACAGGCCGCACCGCCCCTGAAACTTCCGGAGGAATCATGCCACTCGTCTCCATGCGCCAACTACTCGACCACGCCGCCGAAAATGGCTACGGTCTACCCGCTTTCAACGTCAATAATATGGAACAGGTCTGGGCCATCTGCGAAGCCGCCAG
>JAUYQT010000036.1 GCA_030697085.1 Azonexus sp.
GCTCTTTGAGGTAGCGCGATGAAAATTGCCCTGAAAATGCTGTTGACCGCAGCAATGGCGCTGTGGCTTGGTTTGGCCGGTGCGCAGCAGATGGAGGTCATCGAGCTGAAGAGCAAAAGTGCTGAAGATGTCCTGCCGGTATTGTTGCCTTTGGTTGAGCCGGGCGGCACGCTGAGTGGCATGAACAACCAGCTTTTTTTGCGCGCTTCGCCACGCAATCGGGCCGATATCAAAAAGGCGCTGGCGGCGCTTGATACGCCGACGCGGCGCCTGATCATCCGGATCAGCCAGAATCGTGAAAGTGAAAACAAGGCTCGCGGTGCTGAAGCGAGCGGGCAGGTGGTACTCGGCAGTACGCGCCGTTCCAATGCCCAGGCTCAGGTTTGGGACACGAAGAGCGTGCGCGGCGAAAGTGCCGGGCAAATGGTGCAGACCGTCGAGGGGGGGCAGGCCTTCATCCAGATTGGCCGTTCGCTGCCGATTCCGATGCGTCAGGTGGTGATCGGCCCGGGCGGTGTCATCGTCAATGAAGCCGTCATTTACAAGGATGTCGGGCATGGTTTTTATGCGGCACCACGCCTGAATGGCGAACGCGTAACACTGGATATTAGTCAGCAGTCAGATAGCGTGAGCAGTCATGGTCACGGTAATATCAACACCCAACGTTTGTCGACCACGGTTTCCGGTCGGCTGGGTGAGTGGATCGAGCTGGGTGGCGGCGGTCGCCAGGCGAGTAATAATCAGAGCGGAGCGCTCAATCTTTCAACGAGCGATGCAAGGGATAATCGCTCAATCTGGTTAATGGTAGAGGAAGTAGAGTGAATTATTTGAAACGTCATTTCGGGCAAAAAGTAGCCTTTGTCTCGTCTGTTTTTTGCGCCGTACTGTCCTTGCCAGTTCTGGGTATTTTCTTCTGGTTGTGGAATGAAAAAGGCATGAACGATACCTGGACGCCGAGTGCGCTGACCACGGTATTCTTTCTTCTGTTCTGTGCAATTGTGCTTTACGTGGTGAGCCGGCCCCAGCCACCATTGCCACCGCCGGATGCTGCCGACTAAAGGCGCTTAAACTTAGATAAAGCCTCCGTTGCTTTTTGTTGCGGTCGACGGCAAAAAGTGGCTTAAATCCAAAAAACCCGGCTTTCACGCCGGGTTTTGTTTGCTCGCTCAATAAAAATCAGGCGGCGTTCAAGGCTTGATCGAGATCGGCGATCAAGTCGTCGATATGCTCAATACCAATCGACAGGCGAATCATCTCTTCCGATACGCCAGCCTTGAGCATTTCGGCCGGTGACAACTGACGGTGTGTGGTGGATGCGGGGTGGCAGGCCAGCGTCTTGCAGTCGCCGATATTGACCAGACGAGTGACCAGTTGCAGCGCATCTTGAAATTTGCCGCCAGCTTCGCTGCCACTGCAGTTTGAACCCTTGACGCCGAAATTGAGAATGCCGGAAGCGCGTCCCCCCATGTACTTCTGGACCAGCGCATGGTCTTTATGGTCAGGCAGGCCAGCGTAATTGACCCAGCTCACCTTCGGATGGTTCTGCAGGAAATTGGCGATCTTCAGGGCGTTTTCGCAGATACGATCCATGCGTAAGGCCAGCGTTTCAATACCTTGCAAAATCAGGAAGGCGTTAAACGGCGAAATTGCCGCACCCATGTTACGCAAGGGTACGACGCGGGCGCGGCCGATGTAGGCGGCGGGGCCGAGCGCTTCGGTGTACACCACGCCGTGGTAGGAAACATCCGGCTCGTTAAGACGCTTGAACTTGGTCTTGTGTTCGGCCCAGGGGAACTTGCCGCTATCGACGATGATGCCGCCGAGGCTGTTGCCATGGCCGCCGAGGTATTTGGTCAGGGCATGCACCACGATGTCGGCGCCATGCTCGAATGGGCGGCACAAGTAGGGCGAGGGCACGGTATTGTCGACGATCACCGGCACGCCATGCTTGTGGGCGATTTCAGCCAGCTTTTCAAAATCGGTCACGTTGCCCAGCGGGTTGCCGACTGACTCGCAGAACACGGCCTTGGTCTTGCTGTCGATCAGTTTTTCGAAGGCTTCCGGATCATTGAAATCGGCAAAGCGCACCTCGATGCCGTATTGCGGCAAAGTATGGGCGAACAGATTGTACGTGCCGCCGTAGAGGGTGCTGGAGGAAATGATGTTGTCGCCCACTTCGGCAATGGTCTGGATCGAGGCGGTAATCGCCGCCATGCCGGACGCCATCGCCAGCGCCGCAATACCGCCTTCCATCGCCGCGACGCGCTTTTCCAGCACGTCCTGGGTCGGATTCATGATGCGGGTGTAGATGTTGCCAGGAACCTTCAGGTCAAACAGATCGGCGCCGTGCTGCGTGCTGTCGAAGGCATAGGAGGTTGTCTGGTAAATCGGCACGGCCACCGCCTTGGTGGTCGGGTCGGGGCTGTAGCCGCCATGGACGGCAAGGGTTTCGATCTTCATGCGTGTCTCTCTTTCTTTTGTGATTGGTGAAAAATATAGTCGGGCGGGTGTTGGTCGCAGCAGCTTGATTCAGAATCCCTGAAACAATAAATCCAGTGCCGCCGTGATTTCATTGCGCTTCGCTTCCATGCTGGTTTCCGGTGATTTGAGCAGCAAAGTCGGCACGGCTGCCATGAACTGCGTCACCATCACCACGGCAGTGCCCGCGACGTCGAATACGGGATTCAGCGTTTTGGCCGGCTTGGGGGCTGAGGTCAGGGGGAGCAGGGGGACAACCATGCGGGTGTTCAGATGATCGAGAATATTGGCCTGAACATCAAGCAAATAGCCTGCACCGTTGGGGTTGCGGTAGACCGTAAAGCGCGCCATCAAAAACTCTGGTATTGCGCCAGGGGCAGGCCGTGTTGTTCAACATAGCTATTTGAACTGTCGAGCGCTCCCCGATTTTCCGCTAGCCAAAGTTCGCTGCGCTTTTCGGCCAGCGCGATAATCAGGCCGGCCTCGGCAGCTTTTGAAACGTTTATTTTTAGCGCCTTGGCTTCAGAGAGCAGGGCTTCATTAATTGAAACGTTGGTTGCTTTTCTGGCGGTATTGGACATGGCTAGCTCCAGAATTTTGATGATCCATGGTGTATTTTGTGCGCATTAAAGTCAATATTTTATTTGTTGTTTTCGCCCATGCAGTCAATGGAAAGCAGAGTTTCCGGTTTGCTGTGGCTAACGGGGATGCCTGGTGCTGTGACCGGTTGATTATTGGCAAGACGTTGGGCGACTTGGGGGTTCAGGTTGAGCAGTTGTTCGAGCAGGCCTCGCATGAATTGGGCTGGGTTTTAGGTCGTATTGAACAACGATTTGTGATTTTATGATCAGGTGTAACGGCGGCTGGTTTTGATCAGAAACCGCCCCGGATCGACCGCATCGGCCAGATCATTTTCCAGCGGCAGCGGTTCGCCTTCAAGTTGGCTGAGCAGCAGGTCGGCCATTAGTGCTGACCAGACAATGCCGCGGGCGCCGAAACCTTGAACACACCATAGGCCGGGTTGGCGCGGCAGGTCGTGGAGGCGGCTGTTACTGCCGGCCGGGAATGGCTCCGGCATCGGGCCGACGATGGGCAGGCGGTCGGGCGACATCGGGCGGAAACCAACGCGGCCTTCGAGGCTGGCGGGGTCGATCCCCGTGGCAAAACCGGGGAGGATGAGGTTGAGGCGGGCAAGGTTGTCGCGGTGGTCGATTTCGCGGACTTGCGGAGCACAATCGCCGAGTAAATGAGTGGCGCCGATCAGGCGGATGCCGTCAATCTCGGGCATGGCGTAGCCGAGTTGGGTGACGACGATATCGAGGCCTGGCGTTTTGTCGCCGGGTAAATGGCTGACCTGGCCACGGGCCGAGGTTTGTGGCAGCCAGGAAAACTGCTCGAAGCCGGTTGCCCCAACACCGCCGGCCATGATCAGATAAGGGGCTTCGGCCAGGATGGCGCCCGATGCATCAAGCGCTTGCCAGGTATTTTTTGAGCGTTTTATCCGGTTGACCGCAGCATTGAAGATTGTCGTGATGCGTTCAGGAAAAGCGGTTAGTGCGGCCCGGCAAAGTGACGGCGGTTGTACCCAGCCGGCTTGGGGAAACCACCAGCCACCGGTGTCGACCGGCCCGTTCAGCAGGCGGCTGGCTTCTTCTTTATTAACGAATTGCATGAGCTCCGGCGGAAGTCCCAGCGCAGCAACGGTGCGTTGTTGCTGCGCTTCGTGTTCCATTTCACGGCCAAGATGCAGCACGCCGCAGGCGGACCAGCGGGCCTCGGGCAATTCAGCGAGCAGGGCGCGGGTGGCGAGATAGCCGGCGCGAGTCAGGCGGGAAAGACGGTTGTCGTCGGCGCTGGGCAGCGGGCGCAGCATGCCGGCCAAATTGCTCGAGGCGCCACTGGCGGGCTGGGCGGCTTGTTCCAGCACGGTCACTTGCCAGCCGGCGGCGGCGAGCCGATGAGCGCTGGTGCTGCCGGCGATGCCCGCGCCGATGATGATGGCGCGGCGGTCGGTGGGGGCGGGGTGACGATTGGGGCGGCGCGAACGGAAGGTGCCGACCAGCATCTGGCGCTTGCCGGCAAAACCCGGTTGTTTTTTGACCGTGAATTCAGCCGCCGTCAGTGCGGCACGCACCGTCCCGGCGACTGACCAGGTGGCCAGCGTGGTGCCCGCGGTGGCTAGGCGGGTCAGGCCGCGGCAGAAGTGGAGCGTCCAGAGTTCCGGGTTTTTACCCGGCGAGAAACCATCGAGAAAAAAGGCATCAATAGTGGCGTCGACCGCGCGTAATTGCGTCGTTGCATCACCAAAATACAAGGTCAGGATGACTTTGCCGCCATCAAGATGCAGGCGATGGACGCCCGGTGTCAGTGGTGGCCACTTGGTCTGCAACTCGGCGGCAAGTTCGGTAAATCCCGGCCAGGCTTGCTGGGCCAGCGTGAGATCGGCGACGCTGAACGGATGTTTTTCCAGCGAGACAAAATGCAGGCGACGGCAGCGTTGCGGATCATCACGCCAGGCCTGCCAGGTGGTTAGAAAATTTAGCCCAAGGCCAAAACCGGTTTCGAGGATGACGAAGCGGTCTTTGCTTTGCCAGCGTTCCGGCAGGCCGTTGCCGCCGAGAAAAACGTGGCGCGCCTGGGCGGGAGCGCCGTAGGCCGAGTGATACATGTCGTCGTAGGCGAGCGAAAATGGCTCGCCGTGACGGGTGAATTCCAGATCGGCCGGCTGGAGTTTTTCCACTAATGCAGCAGAGAGTTGGCTGGGGCGGTCGAGGCGACCAGGGCGCTGGTGGTCTTGGCCGGTGGGCTGTAGTCGAGTGCCAGATTCCATTCGGCATGCTCGTTGGCGGCACGCAGCATGGCGCACAGAGCTTGCAGCAGTTCGGCATTAAGGCTTAGTTTGAAGCTGCGTTCGCGGGCTTCACGCAGCGTCAGACTGGCTGAGCCGTCGCCACTCGCTTCGAGAATGGCTTCAGTGGCGAGCAGCGGCGTGGCGCCGAGTGGATAGGTTGGATTGTCATCGTGAAAGGCTTGATCGAAACGGGTTGATTCCGCGTCGGGTGGCGTGCTCATTGGCGTCGCCAATTTAGCTTCAGAGTCAGCGTCGGATTCAGTCCCGGACTGATCGAGCGCTTGATCGGCCGGTTCTCCGCTAGGTATAACGCTGGGCGCAGCGAGGTGTCCAGTCAGCATGCTCGCCATGTGCGGCCAGATATCGCGCAGAAAACGGCGGGTGAGAAAGACGCGGATTTCCTCATTGTTGCTGGTCCCGATGCGCAGAATCAGGCGATCCTGAATGCTGTCATTGGTAACCTGAATCTGACGAACGGCCATCTATTTAACCTGGAAACCTTCGTTAGGCGCGCCCATAGGCGCATTTAGGCTGGGCGGCCAGTCGGTCACCCAGCCCATCAGCAAATTATTCAGGACGCATCGAGGGGAAGAGGATGACGTCGCGAATTGCTGCGGAATCGGTGAGCAGCATAATCAAACGATCAATCCCGATACCGCAGCCGCCGGTTGGGGGCAGGCCGTATTCCAGCGCGCGGATGAAATCGGCGTCGTAATACATCGCTTCCTCGTCGCCGGCATCCTTGGCCTTCATCTGTTCCTGGAAGCGGGCGGCTTGATCTTCGGCGTCATTGAGCTCCGAGAAACCGTTGGCGATTTCGCGGCCAACGATGAACAGCTCGAAACGCTCGGTGATTTCTGGGTTGCTGTTGGAAGCGCGAGCCAGGGGCGATACTTCAACCGGGTAATCGATGATGAAGGTGGGCTCCCAGCATTGGGCTTCGGCACAGGCTTCGAACAGTTGCAACTGCAGGCTGCCGAGGCCGCCCGGTTTGACCTTTTCGCCAAAGGCATGGATCTTGGTCTTGAGAAATTCGGCATCGGCTAGCTGGGTATCGTTGAATTCCGGATGCTGGCGCTGGATAGCCTGGTTGATGGTCAGGCGATGGAAGGGCCGCGAGAGATCGAGTTCGCGGCCTTGGTAGACGAAGACTTCCTTGCCCAGTGCTTCACGGGCGGCGTGGCGCAACAGGCCTTCGGTGAAATCCATTAGCGTGTGGTAGTTCGCATACGCCTCATAGAATTCCATCATCGTGAATTCAGGATTGTGGCGTGGGCTGAGGCCTTCGTTACGGAAGTTGCGGTTGATTTCGAACACCTTCT
>JAUYQT010000223.1 GCA_030697085.1 Azonexus sp.
TGATGGCCCGGTGGCGGATATCACCGACGCCACCCGTCGAACCTGGGGCGGCAAGAGCGTGCACGACAAGGTGCTGCGCTCGATGGAAAAGCTGCGCGGTTATGGCTCATGGAGTGTCATCACGACCTGCACGACGGAAAACCTGCCTTACCTGACGCGCATGGTCGAGCTCTTCCACGCCCATGAAGTGCCGACCTGCATGCTCAACACCGTGCGCTGCACCTTGTCCGGGGCGCGGGGCGTCAAGCCGGCCGATGGCGACATGGCGACTGCCTTGTTTGCCGCGCTCGACCGGACGCACGAGCTGTATCTGGCAACCGGCCGCAAGCTGATGGTCGCCAACTTCGCCAATATCCTGATCGGCATCCTTGCGCCGACGGCGCGCCGGCTGATGTGCGACATCTCGCCGTGCGGCGGGGGGCGGGCTTTCTTCGCGCTGGCCGCCGATGGCAGCCTTTACCCGTGCAGCGAGTTCATCGGCCTGCCGCGCTTCAACGGCGGCAGTCTGCTCACCGGCGGGGTCGAGGCGGCGCTGGATTCCGCCGCTTTCCGCGAGGTGACAACGCGCGATGTCGACCAGTTCAGTCCCTGCGGCGACTGCGCGATCCGCCATTTCTGCGGTTCGCCGTGCCCGGCCGAAGCCTTCGAGATGAATGGCGGCATGGACAAGATCGGCGCCTTCTGCGACTTCTACAAGGAACAGGTCAATTACGCCCTGCGCCTGATCGCCGACGGCAAGGCCGACGACTATTTGTGGGATGGCTGGGACGAGGGAACAGACACCGTTTTCGCAATGAGTTGAGCCAAGCGGGGAGGGCGCTTTAACATGGCGCGCTCCCCATCTTTCTCAGGTGCCGCTGTTGATGACTTCCCCGCTTGCTATTCGCCCGACTGATCTGGCTTTGCAGCAGCACGCGCTGGCCTTCATCGACTTGCTCGAACACTACGCCCGTGACCCAATGGGCGGCGGCGAAGGGCTTTCCGCTTACGCCAAGGCCCACTTGGTCGAACAGTTGAAAACCCTGCCGACCTTCCACGGTGCACTGGCTTTTTTGGGCGAAAAGCCGGTTGGTCTGATCAACTGCTTCGCCGGCTTCTCCACTTTTGCCGCCAAACCGCTGCTCAATATTCACGATGTCGTCGTTCATGCCGATGTGCGCGGTCAGGGCATCGCCCAGGCACTGTTACAGTGGGCAGAAAATCAGGCTCGACAACTCGGCTGCTGCAAATTGACGCTGGAAATCCTCTCGAACAATATCCCGGCCATGCGGTCATATCAGCGCGCCGGGTTTGAACCCTACGTTCTCGACCCGGCCGCGGGTCATGCTTTGCTGATGCAGAAATACCTTCAGGAGATTTAATTCATGCAAGAACCCGTTCCTGCCAACGAAGTGAATGGCGTACGCGTCTCACTGATCCATTTGACCCATTTCATCTACGGCCTGCACGCCATCGCCATTTTCGTCGGCATTACCTCGGCGGCTACCGTTGCCGGTGGTTTCGTCTTTGGCTTGCCCTCGCTTTGTGCCGTCCTGCTCAATTACCTGAAGCGTGGCGAGGTCAATGGCACCTGGCTGGAAAGCCACTTCCGCTGGCAGATTCGCACCTTCTGGTTCACGCTGCTCTGGCTGGTGGTTTATGGCGCGCTGATCATTACCATCATCGGCATCCCCATCGCCTGGATACTGATTGCCATCCTCGGTTTGTGGGTCGGCTACCGCGTCATTCGCGGCTGGCTCGCCTTGTTTGGCGAGCGCCCGCTAGCCGTATAACTGCCGGATCATGCGTAGCGAAATACCATAGGCGTGGCGCAATTGCGCTTCACTGTAGTGATGTTCGCTGCCCACCGGGCAAGCGCTGCGGGCGAGGCAGGTGTATTGACAGGCCGAGCCGTCCTGTCGGCGGTAGGCGATGCATTTATCCAGTGCAAACTCTCCGTTTGCCAAGGCTGCAGCCGGGCACACCGAGATGCAGGGGCGCTCACTGCAGCTTGGACACGGATTGCTGCGGTCAACTGCATAAAATGGCAAAAAATCGGTATCGGCCAAGATAACGGCGCGGTAGGCAAACCAGCTACCCCATTCGTCGTCAATCCCAACCATGAATGGCGACGGGTGATGCCAGCCGGCCAACTTGCCCAGTTGTTGCAGGCCAACCGGGCCGTCGCCGGGATAGACGATGCGGTATTTCTGGTCGGCAAAATGTTCGGCAAAAATCTGCGCCACGGTCTGGACAACGTAATCGTCAATCGGATGTTCGCCCACCATGCCAGCAGCCTGAACGCACGCCCAAAGGCGCTTGCCGCCGTGCCCGAGCAGGATCAACTGGCGGAAATTTTCGGTGTCGCCCAGCGTTGATCTGATTGCTTCCGGCAAAGCATCAATGGCGAAAACGTGTTGCCGATTCAAGCCGGCCTGATCAAATAGTGCCGCCGGGAAGACTTGCCGTTCACTCATGGGTCAGCACCGGCATTTTCTCGCTGTGCTGAGCTTGGGCTATCCAGGTGAGCAGCGCATCGATGGCCGCGCTGCCGGCTTGCGAGCGTGGGTGATTGATCAAAAAAGTAACGGCGTAGCGCCGCCCCGGCGCGTCGAGCGCGTAGCCGGCGGCGGATTTGACGCCATCGAGCGTGCCCGTCTTGATGTGGGCGCGGCCACTGATTTCGGCGCTGTTCAAGCGTTTTTTCATCGTGCCATCGATACCGACAATCGGCAGGCTGGCGATGAATTCCGGCATCACCGGGCTTTTCCAGGCGTCGAGCAGCAGGCGGTTCAGGCTATCGGCGCTGATGCGTTCAAGTCGCGAAAGGCCGGAACCGTTTTCCAGCGCCAGTTCACTAAAGCGCAAATTGCGCCCGTTCAACCAGTCGCCAATGCGTTGCCTGGCCCGTTCAGCCGTGGCCGGCGCCGCGCTCCCCAAGGAAACGTCGTGGCCGATAGTCAAGAACACCTGCTGTGCCATCACGTTGTTGCTG
>JAUYQT010000249.1 GCA_030697085.1 Azonexus sp.
GTGACGTTGCGGAAGCCGGGGTCATTCACATCCGGCGAGATCGAGGCGGTGCGGCTGGTCGGGCCAAGCACGCCAGCAACGAAACGCGGTTTGGCCGGATTGGCGGCAGTGAATTCGTCGCACATTACGCGGGCGAGGCGGGCGCCTTCGAAGTTCAGCTCATAAACCAGCGGCTCCAGCTTGTAGTCGGCCTGCGACACGGCGGTCGAGTTGAAGGTGCAGGTTTCGAGAATGTCGGCCCCGGCTTCAAGGTAGCCGCGATGAATGCCGCCGATAATCGCCGGCTGGGTCAGCACCAGCAGATCGTTATTGCCCTTCAGGTCATGCGGGTGATCGGCAAAGCGCGTGCCGCGATAGTCGGCTTCCTGCAACCCGTGGCGCTGGATCATGGTGCCCATCGCGCCGTCGAGAATGAGCAGGCGTTGTTCGAGCAGGGCGGATAGTTCGGCGGTACGGTCGGGTTGCAGCATGGTCACCTCGGCAAAGCTTGTTGTCACCGGGGATGCCGCAAAAAATAAACGGCGTCACAAACCGGGATAAGGAAAATCAGGTTTGCGAGCGCCGTTAATCATTGCCGAGCCTGGCCCCCATAAATTCATGCACAGACATGAAAAGGGTCGCAGCGCTCCTCGACAGAAGCGCTAGTTTACTGTCCGCGCTGCCGACTGCCAAGTGCCATGATCCATTTAACCCTTAGGCTCAACTCGTTTCGAGGTCTTTTTGACCCCGCCGTTACTCAGGTCGAAATGCACCATGAAATAGGTTTCGTCGATTGGTGGCATGCCTTCAATGCGCCATTCCCAGATGTCTTCGCCGAGATTGTCGAAGACCATCTTCGAGGCTGGCTTGCCGAGAAGGCGGCGAATTTCGTCGCGGTCCATGCCGACGCGAACCTTGCCGTAGTTGGCGTCGGTCAACACCTGCTCGAGTTTTTCGACGATCTGATTACCGCCGATGGTGATCATGTAGCAGGTTGTTCCGGCGGGCTGGCGGGAGTATTCCCAAGTCACGCTGCCGTCTGCATTTTGAAATTCAAAACCCGGCTTGCCCATGCGCCCTTCAACTTCGCTTGCCGTGGTGATGCCCGGTTTGATTTCCGGCAGATTGACGAAATCGCAGGCCGGTAGCAAGGCGCTGGCAATGGCCGCAGTGATCCAGGTGGCAAGTTTCATGGTGATTTTGGCGTTGAGGAGAGCACCGTAGTTTAGGTCTTACCCCGCGATTTTCATATTTTGCCGTGGGTATGAGTCGGGGGAATGCTCGTGCAGACGCTTATTCTCTACGCGCGCAGCTTTTGATGTGCCAGCGCCGCCATGCCGCCGAGCAGCATCATGCCGGCCATGCCCCAGGCCAGGCTGAGGGTTGAGCCCCAGAGCGCTGGGGCAATCAGTGCCGCGACGATGCTGTTGAAGCCGGACTGAAAAAATGTCTGGCACGAAGCCGCCAGGCCGCGTTGGGCGGGGAAGGGGTCAAGGGCGAGGATGGTCAGGCCGGGCATGGTGAGCGCCATGCCGAGGGTGTAGATGAAGATGGGCATGACGCTCCACGGCAGCGCCGGCGGTAGCGCGAGATTCAGGGCGACGTTGATGCTGGCGGCGCTGATCATCAGCAGATAGCCGAGCGCAATCGTCCGGCTCAGTGAAATGTTGCCGGCCAGGCGACCGGAGAGCCAGGCGCCGCCGATCATCCCGGCCATAGCCGGGCCGAAAAGCCAGAGGAAGCCGGTTTCGTGAATGCCGAGGTGTTGCATCAGAAACACCGGGGCGGAGAGGATGTAGACGAAGAAGCCACCAAAATTCAGCGAAACCGCGGCGCAGGCGAACAGGAAGGCGGGCGAGGTCAGCACTTTCCAGTAGGTACGGCCGAGGTAGGCGGGTTTGAGTGACTGGCGTTTTTCTGGCGGCAGGGTTTCCGGCAGCAGTTTCCAGCAGGCGAGGCCGAGTGCTGCGGTCGACAGCACTAAAAAGGCAAAAACCGAGCGCCAGCCGAACAGGGTTTGCAGCCAGCCGCCGATGACCGGGGCGATGGCCGGAGCGATGGCGAACATCATGGTAATTTGCGACATCAGGCGCTGGGCATCGGCGCCGTCGTAGAGGTCGCGGACGATGGCGCGGCTGATGACGATGCCGGCACCGGCAGTGATGCCCTGCATGGCGCGCCAGAACCAGAGTTGCTCGATCGTGCTGGCGAAGGCGCAACCGGCCGAGGCGAGCGCGAACAGACCGAGGGCAATCAGGATGACGCGGCGCCGGCCAAAACGGTCGGAAATGGCACCGTGCCAGAGGGTCATCACGGCGAAGGCAAGCAGGTAAACAGAGAGTGTTTGCTGCACCTGGAGCTGCGTCGCGCCCAGCTTTTCGGCGATTTCCGGAAACGACGGCAGATAGGTGTCGATCGAGAACGGGCCAAGCGCCGAGAGTGAGGCAAGGAGAAAGGCCAGGCCGCGCTTGTCGGTCTGAGCGGCGGGTTTAGCCTCGGGCAAAGCGGCGGTATTGAATGGCTTCGGCGACGTGTGGGGCACGAATTTCGGCGCTATCGGCGAGATCGGCGATGGTGCGGGCGACTTTGAGAATGCGGTGCCAGGCGCGGGCGGAGAGGTCGAGCTGGGTGCTTGCCTGTTTCAGTAATCGGCTGCCGGCCTCGTCGGGTACGCAGCAGGTGTCGACTTCGCTCGGGTTGAGGCGGGCGTTTGGCTTGTTTTGCCGTGTCATTTGTCGCGCCAGCGCTAGTTCGACCCGGCCGCGCACGGTGGCTGAACTAGCGCCATCGGCTTGGCCGGCCAGCGCATCGGCGGGCAGGGCGGGGACTTCGATCAGGATGTCGATGCGGTCGAGGAAAGGGCCGGAGAGTTTGCCGCGATAGCGCGCTACCTGATCCGGCGTGCACCGGCATTTGCCATTGCTGTGGCCGAAGAAGCCGCAACTGCAGGGATTCATCGCGGCGATCAGTTGAAATTCAGCCGGGAATTCGGCCTGATGCGCGGCGCGGGCGATGTGGATACGCCCGGTTTCGAGCGGCTCGCGCAGGGTTTCGAGGACTTTTCGATCGAACTCCGGGAGCTCGTCCAGGAACAAAATGCCTTGGTGAGCCCGGCTGATTTCGCCCGGCCGTGGCGGATTGCCGCCGCCCACC
>JAUYQT010000262.1 GCA_030697085.1 Azonexus sp.
AATAGCCTATCTTTTTAAAACAAAAATTTCTTGCCTCGACATGACCTTTCTGATATTAAATCGCCCTTTTGGTCATTAGGACGCACAAGAAAATGGCAGAAGAGCTGCTCCATAAACATTTCGCTCCGTACGAACCCAAGCCGGGTGAGGATTACATGAGTGCGAAGCAACTTGCGCATTTCCGCAAGATTCTGGAAACACTAAAAAGAGAATTGGGCGAAGATATTGATCGCACGGTTCATACAATGCAGGATGAGGCGACAGTTTTTGCTGACCCGAATGATCGGGCTAGCCAGGAAACTGATATTGCGATCGAGTTACGCAACCGTGACCGTGAGCGCAAGCTGATCAAAAAAATCGATGAGACGCTGAGTAGCATCGAAAGTGGTGATTATGGCTTCTGCTATAAGTGCGGCGTTGAAATCGGCATCAAGCGCCTGGAAGCACGCCCTACCGCAACGCTGTGCATTGACTGCAAGACGCTGGATGAGATGAAAGAAAGGCAAATGGCGAAATAAACTCGCCATTTGCGGTTGCTGCGGTCAACCTGAAAAAACCACAAAAAAAGGCATCTTTCGATGCCTTTTTTATTACCCAAAATAATACTTCCCGTTCGTACGGGAAGTATCGTCAGGCAATTACTGCTGCGATTCCGTCGCAACTGGTGTCGCAACCGCTTGAGCGGTACCCTCTTCGGCGGCAGCTGCCTTCATGGATAGCTTGACGCGACCACGGTCGTCGGTTTCGAGAACCTTGACGCGAACAATCTGGCCTTCCTTGACGTAATCTTCGACCTTACTGACGCGCTCCTGAGCGATCTGGGAGATGTGCAACAGACCATCCTTGCCCGGCAGCACGGAAATGATCGCACCGAAATCAAGAATTTTAAGCACGGTGCCTTCGTAGATTTTGCCAATTTCAACTTCAGCCGTAATAGCATCGATACGAGCGCGAGCTGCTGCAGCCGCCTCACCGCTGGTTGCAGCGATGGTGATCGTGCCGTCGTCCTGAATATCGATGGTAGTACCGGTTTCTTCGGTCAGCGCACGAATGACGGCGCCGCCCTTACCGATTACGTCACGGATCTTTTCCGGATTGATCTTGAAGGTATAGAGGCGTGGCGCATAGGCCGACATCTCTTCACGTGGGCCAGAAGCAGCTTCCTGCATCAGCCCAAGAATGTGCAAACGAGCTTCCTGGGCCTGAGCCAGTGCGACCTGCATAATTTCCTTGGTAATACCCTGGATCTTGATATCCATCTGCAAAGCGGTAATACCACCAGTCGTGCCGGCAACTTTGAAGTCCATATCGCCGAGGTGATCTTCATCACCCAAGATGTCGGTCAGCACCGCAAAGCGGTTGCCTTCCTTGATCAGACCCATGGCGATACCAGCAACGTGCGACTTGAGCGGGACACCCGCATCCATCAATGCCAGACATCCGCTACAGACGGACGCCATGGATGATGAACCGTTAGATTCGGTAATCTCCGAAACCAGACGCATTGAGTAGGAGAAATCTTCCGGCTTAGGAAGAACAGCGAGCAGTGCACGCTTGGCCAGACGGCCATGACCAATTTCGCGACGCTTCGGCGTGCCCACACGACCACATTCGCCTGTGGCATAGGGCGGCATGTTGTAGTGCATCATGAAACGCTCACGATACTCACCAGCCAGCGCGTCGATGATTTGCTCATCACGGTTCGTACCCAACGTAGCGACGGCCAGCGCCTGGGTTTCACCACGGGTGAACAGCGCTGAACCATGGGTACGCGGCAGGACGCCGGAACGCATGGTGATCGGACGCACGGTGCGCGTGTCACGGCCATCAATACGCGGTGCGCCAGACAGGACGCGACCACGGACGATGCTAGCCTCGATTTCGTGAAACAGGTTACCAACAGTGTTTTCATTCGGCGCGCCGACTTCACCAGTGCACAGAGCGGCAACAGCCTCGGCACGGATCACCTTGATTGCCTGACTACGGGTCTGCTTGACGGTAATGTTGTAAGCCTCTTCAACCTTCACATTCACCAATTCGCCCAGGCGAGCGACCAGCGCTTCATCCTTGGCCGGCGCTTGCCAATCCCATTCGGGCTTGCCAGCTTCCTCAACAAGTTCGTTGATGGCGTTGATCGCCTTCTGCATCTCGGTATGGCCAAAAACGACCGCGCCGAGCATGATTTCTTCGGACAACTCTTTGGCTTCCGACTCAACCATCAGCACTGCGGATTCGGTACCAGCAACGATGAGGTCAAGCTGAGTGTTCTTGAGCTGACTCATCGTCGGGCACAGCACATACTGGCCGTCGATGTA
>JAUYQT010000318.1 GCA_030697085.1 Azonexus sp.
GTCCAGCCTTTCGGGTGCCAGAACACCGAACCGGGTGCGCAGTCGTCAAAATGGAAGAGGTCGAGCTGGGCACCAAGCTTGCGGTGGTCGCGCTTGCCGGCTTCTTCGAGGCGGGTCAGGTAAGCCTTGAGCGCCTTGGCATCCGGCCAGCAGGTGCCGTAGATGCGCTGCAGCATGGCGTTCTTGGCATCGCCCCGCCAATAGGCCCCGGCCACCTTGGTCAGTTTGAAGGCCTGAAGCTTGCCGGTGCTCGGCACATGCGGGCCGCGACAGAGGTCTTCAAAATCGCCCTGGCGGTAAAGCGACACCGTTTCGCCTCCCGGGATGGCGCGGATCAGTTCGGCCTTGTAGGACTCACCGAGTTGCTCGAAATAGGCGATGGCTTCGTTGCGTGGCAATTCGCGCCGACTGATCGGCAGGTCAGCGGCGGCAAGTTCCTGCATGCGGGCTTCGATCTGCGCCAGATCGTCGGGTGTAAAGGGGCGCTCGAAGGCGAAGTCATAGAAGAAGCCATCCTCGATGACCGGGCCGATGGTGACCTGCGCACTGGGATAGAGCTGCTTGACGGCCATGGCCAGCAAGTGGGCGCAGGAATGGCGCAGAATTTCCAGCCCTTCCGGGTCGCGGGCGGTTATCAGGCTGACGGCTGCATCTTGTTCAAGAATGAACGCGGTATCGACGAGTTGGGCGCCCCCTTGGCCATCGACCCGGCCGGCCAGTGCGGCCTTGGCCAGACCGGGGCCGATGTCGGCGGCCAGTGCAGCGATGCTGACCGGATGGGGATAAGTACGTTGGCTGCCGTCGGGCAGTGTGATGGTGGGCATGTTCCTAAAGCGCTCGTTCAAGTGTCATGGTTTCCGCGTGCAGACGATGCCAGGTGGTACCCGTCGCACTGTCTTCGATGCCAATACCCAGGGCGACGAGTTCCTGACGCAGGGTGTCGGCACGGGCAAAATCACGCGCCGCGCGGGCAGCTTGGCGGGCGGCAATCAGGGACTCAATGTTTTCGGGTGTTGGGCCCGCAGCTTGTGTGTCGTTCGGCATTCCACCTTGCTGCCGCCAACGGGCTGGTTCCTGTTGCAACAGGCCGAGCAAATTGGCACCATCATGCAGCGTCGCAAGTAGCCGGGATTGTTCTTCCGTGTCCGTACATTTGCGCAGGGCCGTGGCGGTTTCATGCAGGCAGGCGAGCGCCAGCGGGGTGTTCAGGTCATCGGCCAGCGCGGCCTCGACCGCATCGCCACGCGCCGTTAGCGGTGCCGGTTCGGGCCAACCCGCTGTCGGCAGGCTGCCGTATAGGCGATCAAGCGCAGCCCTGGCCTGATCAAGTGCGGTGAGCGAGAAATCGAGCGGCTTGCGGTAATGCCCAGCGAGTAAGGCGTAACGGATGACTTCGCCTGGATAGTGCTGCAACAGATCGCGAACGGTGCGGAAA
>JAUYQT010000342.1 GCA_030697085.1 Azonexus sp.
GTGTTCGACGGCGTAATGCCGGGCATGATGTTGCCGGTGCGCTCACGGACAAAACCGAAGACATCGAACTCCGGCACCATCGACTCCATCATGGCGAAAATGCCCTCGTAAAGTGCGACATCAACCACCTGCCCGGCGCCGCCATTGACTTCCTTGTGGCGCAACGCGATCAAGGCACCGACAGCGCCCCACAACGCGGCAATCGAATCACCAATCGAAATCCCGGTGCGCACCGGTGGCCGGTCGGGGAAACCCGTGATATTGCGCAGACCTCCCATCGACTCGCCAACAGCGCCGAAACCCGGCTGATCCTTGTACGGCCCGGTTTGACCAAAACCGGAGAGACGCACCATGACCAGACCGGGGTTATCCGCCTGCAGCGCCGCCCAGCCCAAACCGAGTTTTTCCAGCACGCCGGGGCGGAAGTTTTCCACCAGAATGTCCGCTTCGGCGATTAATTTACGGACAAACTCGCGGCCTTCGGGATGTTTCAGATTCGCCGTCACCGATTTTTTATTGCGCGCCTGAACGTACCACCACAACGAAGTGCCCTCGTAGAGTTTGCGCCATTTGCGTAGCGGGTCGCCGCCATCGGGCGATTCGACCTTGATCACTTCAGCACCAAACTCGGCCATGATCCGCGTGCAAAAAGGCCCGGCAATCAAGGTGCCGAGTTCAACCACTTTCAAACCGGCCAGCGGTTTTTGCACTTTGCTCATTTCATGGCTCCCAATGCTCGACATGTATTTTCTCCCCAAAAAGCCGGTTGACCGTAGCGATAACCGATACCGGCGCGCCGCTCGTCGCCATCGTCAAATTTCCCCGCCCGCCGCCGAGCAGGCCGGCGGCGCCGAGCAATCGAGCGAGCTGACGGGCCACCGGCTCGCCGGTATCAAGCAAGTGAACGCCGGTCGGCAAGCGCTGGGCAATGGCGGCAGCCACCCACGGGTAATGCGTGCAACCGAGAACGACAATATCAGCCCCCGCCGTTGCCAGCGGTGCGACAAAAATATCCAGCAACGCGGCCACTTGCGGGCTATCCGCGCCCTCGGTTTCAATTGCCTCAGCCAGCCCGGGGCAAGCCTGGGCAATCACTTTGTGATGATTCGCGTGATTACCCACCAGGCGCTGAAAGCGCTCGCTGGCCAAGGTTCTCGTCGTCGCCAGCACGCCAATCACGCCCGTTTTGGTCAAGGCTGCGGCCGGCTTCACGCCGGGCTCGAGCGCCACAATCGGCAATGAACTGACGGCCCGAATAGCTTCGGCGGCGACGGCCGTGGCGGTATTGCAGGCAATGACCAGCGCTTTGGCACCGCGTTTGGCCAAAGCTTCGGCGATCAAGACGCCACGTTCCTTGAGGAAAACTTCCGGCCGATCACCGTAGGGCAAAAAGCGGGTATCGGCGAAATAAAAAAAGTCTTCCTGCGGCAGTTGACCGCGCAAGGCGCGTAAAACCGTCAGGCCACCGAGGCCGGAATCGAAAACTGCGATGGGTTGTTTGTTCAACCTTGCTTCCTCAGTTGGACGCATCCGTTAGTGCGTTTGGGCGGGATGGCCGGCGCGAAGCAACGATATGGTCCCTGCGCAGCAGGGATCGGTATCCCTTGCGGGCGCGGCAGGCTCATGCCTGCAAGGAGGCGCGACAAAGCCGGACGCCCGACCAGACGTGCTAACGGTTGCGTAGCGCTATCACTCAATCGGCGAATCGCATCGAAGGGGAAGAAGCTAGTATTCACAAGGCTTGCCGGGAAGGGATAAGCGGTCAACTGAGGAATCACGGTTCAATACACCGTCCAAAATAGAAGAAGCCCCCGCTCGGGGGCCTCATGCAAGCACAATCGCCGCGTTTTTACAGGCGGGCAATCATCGCGTCACCGAATTCCGAACAGGAAAGCTCATCGGCGCCTTCCATCAGGCGGGCAAAGTCATAAGTCACCTGTTTATCACCGATGGCGGCTTCCATCGACTTGATGACCAGATCGGCGGCTTCGGTCCAGCCCAGATGGCGCAACATCATTTCGGCGGAAAGAATCAGCGAACCGGGATTCACCTTGTCCAACCCGGCGTATTTCGGCGCGGTGCCGTGCGTTGCCTCAAAACAAGCGTACTGGTCGGAGATATTGGCCCCCGGCGCAATGCCGATGCCGCCCACCTGCGCCGCCAGCGCGTCGGAGATGTAATCGCCGTTCAGGTTGGTGGTGACGATGGTGTCGTATTCGGCCGGACGCAACAGGATTTGCTGCAGGAAAGCGTCGGCAATTGAATCCTTGACGATCACTTCGCGACCGCTATTCGGATTCTTGAATTTACACCACGGACCGCCATCAATCATTTCAGCCCCGAATTCCTCCTGCGCCACTTTGTAGGCGGTGTCACGGAACAGACCTTCGGTGAATTTCATGATGTTGCCCTTGTGCACGATAGTCAGCGACTTGCGGTCGTTGGCAATAACGTACTTGAGCGCGGCACGCACCAGGCGGGTCGTACCTTCGACCGAAATGGGCTTGATCCCGATACCGGAAGTGGCCGGAAAACGGATCTTTTTGACGCCCATTTCGTCCTGCAGAAACTTGATGACTTTCTTCGCACCTTCTGAATCAGCCGCCCATTCGATACCGGCGTAAATGTCTTCGGTGTTCTCGCGGAAGATGACCATATTGGTCAGCTCCGGGTGCTTCAACGGCGACGGCACGCCCTTGAAATATTGCACCGGGCGGACACACTGGTAGAGGTCAAGCTCCTGGCGCAGCGCGACGTTGAGCGAGCGGATGCCGCCACCCACCGGCGTCGTCATCGGGCCTTTGATCGACACGGAATATTCCTTCAGCGCGTCGAAAGTTTCCTTCGGAAACCACTCATCCGGCCCGTACAAACGGGTGGATTTCTCACCGGCGTAAACCTCCATCCAGTGAATCTTCTTTTTGCCGCCATAAGCCTTGTCGACCGCAGCATCGATCACTTTGATCATCACCGGCGTGATGTCGATGCCGATACCGTCACCTTCAATGAAAGGAATAATTGGATTATCGGGCGTAGCCTGCCCCGGAACAATTTTCTGACCGCCCTGCGGCACTTTGATGTGAGATGTCATGTTCGCTCCTCAAATAATGTTTTGACGACGGATTTTGCCGGCACCGAGAGCCGCTTGGGCGCTCCAAAGGAAGAATTACCGACCCGTAACGCGCTTGATTATGCGTGAATAAATCCCGCGCTGCCAGTCAGTAAGCAACTTTCCGACAATGCTAAAATCATCGCTCCCATGCTGCATAAAGTGCCTCCATGAAAATCTCAGTCGGCCTCTACGGCACCAATGCACACCAGATCGCGCTGGCCCTTATTCAGGGTTTCAACAAACATTACAAGCTCTTTCGCGAAACCAGCAAAGAGGCCAAAACCCGCTTTGAAAAAGCCGACTGGCTAGGCGTGCATAAAGCCGTCCGCGAGCGCATCCGTTTTTATGATGACCGCGTCGATGAATGTGTCGTGCGTCTTCGCCATGAGTTTGATGCCCAACATCTTGATGACAATACCTGGCAGCAGGTGAAACTGCTTTACATCGGCCTCCTGCTTAATCACAAGCAGCCGGAACTGGCCGAAACTTTTTTCAACTCGGTCACGACCAAAATTCTGCATCGCGACTACTTCCGCAATGACTTTATTTTCGTCCGGCCAACGGTGTCGACCGAGAATATCGAGGCCGAATTCGAACCGATTTATCGCAGCTATTACGCCATGGAAGGCGGTTTGCGCGGTGCCGTGCGCCGGATAGTCGAAGACTTTCAATGGCAACGACCGTTTGCCGACCTGACGCGCGATGTCGATTACATTTACCACGCCGTTTGCCGCCACCTGATAGCGATGCCGACGCGAGAGGTCAATTTCCAGATTCAGGTGCTCGGCTCGGCGTTTTATCGCAACAAGGCGGCCTACATTATTGGCAAGGCGATCAACGGTTCAGCCGAATATCCATTCGCCATTCCGGTGTTGCACAACGAAATCGGCGAGCTTTATCTCGACACCATCCTGCTCGACGCCTGGCGAATCGGTCTGCTTTTTTCGCTATCACGCGCCTACTTCATGGTCGATATGGAAGTGCCGTCCGGTTATGTGCAATTTCTCCGCTCCATTCTGCCCAACAAGCCGCGCTCCGAGCTTTACATCATGCTCGGCCTCGGCAAGCAGGGCAAAACCATGTTTTTCCGTGACTTTATTTATCACCTACACCATTCGGAAGACAAATTCATCATGGCGCCCGGCATTCGCGGCCTGGTCATGCTGGTCTTCACGCTGCCCTCCTACCCCTACGTTTTCAAGATCATCAAGGATGTCTTCGGCGCCTCGAAAAACATGGATCGCGCCACGGTCAAACGCAAATTCATGAT
>JAUYQT010000360.1 GCA_030697085.1 Azonexus sp.
GGAAAACATGGATATGGCGCCATATGTCCTGCCGCAAGGTCGCTGGGGAGCGCGCATGGGTGACGTGCAACTGTTCGACAGCATGTTGCTGGATGGCCTGAACGATGCATTTTCCGGCCAGCACTCGGGTTGGCATACGGAAGATCTGGTCGATAAATTTTCCATCAGTCGCGATGATCAGGATGCTTGGGCGCTCCGCTCGCAATTGAATTTCTCCAAGGCCCAGGCCGAAGGCAAGTTCGTGGCTGAAATCGTGCCGGTCAGCATCAAGGGCCGCAAGGGGCCGGAATTTTTCGACAAGGATGAACATAACCGGCCTGAGACCACTGCCGAGTCGCTGGCCAAACTGCGTCCCGCTTTCCGTAAGGATGGCACGATCACCGCCGGCAACGCCCCTGGCCTTAACTCTGGCGCAGCGGCCATGCTGGTTGCCGAGCGTGGCTGGGCTGAGGCTCAGGGGCTGCAACCGATGGCTCGGCTGGCGGGCTACGGTATCGCGGCGGTTGAACCCGGTTTCTTCGGAATTGGCCCGGTGCCCGCCGTGCGTCAGGCGCTGGCCCGTGCTGGCTGGCAGGTCGGTGATGTCGACCGGATGGAGGTCAATGAAGCGTTTGCCGCCATTGCCATTGCTTGCACTCGCGAACTGGGATTCGACCAGAAAGTGGTGAATGTCGAGGGTGGTGCGATAGCACACGGACATCCGATAGGGGCTTCCGGTAGTGTCCTGACGACACGCTTGCTGCACGCCATGCAGCGCAATGGATTGAAGCGTGGGATCGTCACGCTTTGTATCGGTGGTGGCCAGGGGATCGCTCTGGCACTTGAAATGATTTAAAGCGCATTATGCTGATATCAACTGGCTGCCGGTTCCAGGGAGATTGAGATGGAAAATCCCATTCACAGACTCAGCGATCTTTTTCGCCAGCTTGGATTGCCTGACGAGCCGCCGGCAATAGAGGCATTCATTGCCAGCCATCGTCCCTTGGCGCACGGTATTTCACTCGCCGATGCCAGGTTCTGGACGCCTAGCCAAGCGCAGTTTCTCAGGGAGGGAATCAGTGAAGATGCCGACTGGGCGGAACTGGTCGATACCCTTGCTTCACTTCTTTCATAACTACAGGAGACAATCATGAATATCATCAAGCAAATTCTTGAGTCCTTTAGCGGCACGTTGCCGAATGACAGCAAGACTGCGGCAGCCATTGCCCGGAATGCCCCACCCGAAGAAATTGCCGCCACCGCCACCGAAGAGGGGTTGCATGCGCTGGCTGGCGCTCTGTTCGAAGCCTGCCAGGAAGGTGGCGTTGCCAACGCTGCTTTAGACAGCGACTCGCACGTGGACAGCGCACTCAGCAGCCGACTGCAAGAGTTTCGCAAGGATTTACCGCCCGCTTGCGAGACGGCCAAGCTGATTGATGCCGGGGCTCGTATCGAAGAAATTTCCGAAGCTGCCCAAAAGGAAGGTCTGACCTCGCTTGCCACCATGCTTTTCGAGGCAGAGCAGGAGCAGGAGCAGGAGCAGGAGC
>JAUYQT010000440.1 GCA_030697085.1 Azonexus sp.
ATGTTCCTGGGCAATGATTGGGTCGACTGAGCGGGCGAAGGTCAGTTGCACTGGGCCACGGACTTGGCCGCAGTTGACGCCAGTAGACATCACTGCGCCAAAAGTACGCACGTCATAGAAATTCAGACACATCCAAGCACGAGTCAAATCCACATCAGCGGCGCTACCTTTGCGCTTCTCTTTGGGTTTCTTTTTCTTGGCGTTTTCAATATCCCCCAGCAAATCGGGGGACTCGTCCAAGGGTGCATCAAGCTTTAGCGCTGAATATGCTCGCTGATTTTGTAAATTAAGAATTGCTTTCTCCCTGACATAAATCTCGAAACGTTTCTTGTTGTCTTTCGGTTCGGTCTCTGATTGGTCTTGGGTGAGCGCAATAAAATTGCGTACTTTGCGTTTCAGTGAAACGTCAGTTACCAAGCCGTGGCCCGATTCGGAATCTAGGCGCGGTAGGTTTCCAGCATCTGGGTCACCGTTTGGGTTGCCGTCGCGCACATCAAAAACAAGAACAAAGTCGTAGCGATTGTTAATGCTCATTTGGATTTTCCTTCGGTGGATTCACTGGATTCAAATTTGGTAAAAAAGGCTTGGCGCTGGTGGTAGTAGCCCAGAGCAAAAACCCCTTGGTCTTGAAGCTTTGATGCGGCAGGAAAGGCACTTTCAGGATCAAGCTTGTCATTTACTGACCTCAGTTCTCGATCTAAATAGTTTGCTGCGCTCGGGTTGCTACGTTTCAAATCCCTGAGGTGCTGCTGGTTTAGCCTGATTAGCCGAGGGAAAACGGCACGTGGGGTTGACATTGCAGACCCAAAAAACGAATCACGAATAGTTCTGTTTAATTCGCGTTCTGCCGCTAGTTCTTGCATTCGTTCAAACAATGCAAAAAGTCTTCCTCTCAGGTAAGGGCCATCGGTATTGCTTGGGTCTAGCGACACAGTTATCTCCTTCTGGTCAGGGGAATGGATTCTGAAATGGCGATTTAGAGCAGCTTTGATTAATGCCGCCCGTGAATGTGAGACGTGGCGGACAGGCTTTCCTGAAACACTATCTTTGCGTGCCTGATCTGCTCTACACCGTTGTATTGCAGAGTTCAAAATTTGCGATGGGATTTCTCCGCCTAAAAGCGCGCTTCTCATGACATCGCCCACAACGATTTCAGGTAGCTTGTCCAAGTCGCCGAATGGCCGTTCTTTTGTTGGCAGGCAAATTGATGCCAATAGCCTTTTGATAGCTGGATATGGAGGTTCACTATCTGCTTTTACTATCTCCAGATCACTGAACCACTGTCGAACATGGCGTGCGACGATTGATAGTGGCTCGGCATGCCAGAAGCGAATAGCTATTCTGGCGGCATTGGGTGCCAAGCCAAGAACATAAAAGCGGTTTTCGCCACGCCCGCCACCAAAGACGCCTGAGTCAACAGCGTTCAGAAACGATCGGACTTGATCTGTGTGGGCATCCGGGTCGTCTTGGTCTCCAAAAATTGCAGCGAAATCATCTTCGACAGGATCATTTTTCTGCGCCCAGAATACGGTGGCCGCATCGCCGACTTGTATAAATTGCCGCGAACCTCTTTCCAGTAGATGGTTAAGAGCGGTTGTGTAAGCAAAAGCTGCCGCCGGGCTGACTGGTGCGTTATCGCCTTGAGTCTTGTTGAAGGATGTGAAGGCATCTTTATCGAAAGAGACAATGTTTGCACCGGAGGATTGGGCTCGCCAGATACCTTTGATTACCGTATGCAGCCGCTCCGCAGTGGCTGCATGGCCGGTCACAAGGCAAACCGCATTGCGGCCTGCTTTGAGGATTTCGCGAGGCATGGCGCTAACGATGTCGGGGCGTTGGCAAATCAGATTGTTATCCCCTGCCAAGCGAAAGGTCAGCAATGGATTGGTCTCAAATATCTCCTGCCAAAGCGGATCATCAGTCAAAGCTGCCAGACCATGGTCGACAAAAAAGGCTTTCAGCGCCAATAGCCCGGCGTCTTGCTTACAGCTTTCCGGCAATTCAGCGATACGCTTGCGGAAATCGGCATGCTGACCTGAAACTCGTACAGGGTTATCTCGGCAAACGACACCCAAAGCATATTCAGCCGTACCCCAGAATAAGTTGGCCGCAATATTCGCGCTTTTTTTGACACCTTGCGGTACGAGGTAACGCCTTGCTACTTTCTTTTTTCCTTCGCCGGAACGGGTGTCACTGATCAGCAACGGTCGGCCATCAGCCGCCAATTCAATGACAAAGGGAATTTCTTTTTCTTCCAGACCGAAGGCCGGTAAACGGCGGGCCGGATCAGGATCGAGCGCCTTGCGCTGGTAGTAGTCGTAGAGGGCTCGCAGGATCATCCCATCACCTGCGCTTTGCTCAGGTCGATGACGCCGTTTTCAAGCTGGGCACGGAAAAATCGCGGTTTCGGGTCATCCGAGTGTTCGAAATCCATGTCGTACAGCATCCAGCCAAGGTCGCGGCTTTCGTTGATTGGCGCAGCTTCAAGATCAATATCCGAAACCAAACGGAAGCGTGAAGCAAATTCGCGGCAACCCAAATAGGGCTGATTGACACACTGCCCTTTCTCGGCGCGCCGCTGAAACATGTCCCGGTATTTGCCGGGATTGCTCAGCGCATCGTTGCCGACCGGCACCAAGTCAGCATGCAGTCGATAAGCAACATCCCTGAGAAATAGCCCGGCTCTTTGCGTACGTTCGTCTTCGATATACAAACCGATATTCGACTTGCCGCCATTCATCGCCGACTGGGCATTCGATACCGACGCCTTGGACTTAACCTCATTGCGCCGAACGCTGATCCAGCGAATCGGCTTCAGTACCTCAATCCGCTTCACTTCCCAGCGGATCGCCGGCTTCCAGAGAATGGCCTCGAAAATGGAGCGCGCCGCCGACGGTGTTATCACGTCGTAGGACACCCGTTCGACCTTCATTTCCGGTCGCGTGAAGCACGCATAATCACCGGCTACTTCAAGACTAAAACTTGTCATCGTTCCTCCGCTTTTGATGTTTTTGAAATTCTGATTGATCGCAGTCTCAGGAGATGAGACTGGCCGGATCACCCGGTGCGCTATCGAGATTTACGCCAAGCGCCAAGTCGTAGAGCAAATCGCTGTCCTGGATGTACAGCCCCGGCCAGTCGCCTCCCAAGGGGACAACGTCGCCAATATCCAGCAGTCGGCGCAGGTCGTAGGCGTAGATGCTGACGCTGTAGCGTTGCAGCTTCCGTAGCAGCCAGCGGTCCGGGCCATCCTTGCGTAGTTTGTTGAGCAGGATGTCGATTCCTTCGTCAGTAGGGTCGCGTTTGTAACGAACGAAAACCGTAGCGCTTTCTTTGTCGTCAATTAGCCGGAAGGCTTCGGCTGCGGTGCGGAAATTGACGTCAGCTTCCTTGCCCACACGCAGCAATTGGACGATGCCTTTTTCGTCGAGATTGCCATCGCCATACAACCTGCTGAAATATTTTGAAAAAAGATTTACCGCCAAAGGGTTTTCTTCTGCCGGCAAGGTTTCCCAGATGCCACGTGTTGCCTGTTCGGCTTGTCGCAGCAAGCCGGAGGGCGCCTGTTTCGGGGGTACGAAGACGTGCACTTGTCCGAATGTCTCTCGCCCCTCCCGATTGCAGCGTCCGGCGGCTTGTGCGATGGAATCCAGCCCGGCCAGCGCGCGATAGACCACCGGGAAGTCGATGTCGACGCCAGCTTCCACGAGCTGGGTACTCACGACATGCACCGCCTGCGTTGCTTGACCCTGACTTATCGCTTGCTGTCGCGCTTTCAAGGCGCCCTTGATTTCGTCAATGACGTCGCTGCGGTGCTGGGCGCACATCAAGCCCGAGAGATGCCATATTTTTTCGTGGCGTTTTGTTTTGAGAAGGCGGTATAGCTCACGCGAGTCGGCTCGCCGACTGACGATCGACAAGACCGCTTCATGCCCGGCGATCTCATTCGCCAGATCGTCCCAGGCGCGGAGCGTTTTGAGGTTCGCTGGCCGATAGACCTTGACGCGCTCCAAGGCCGCATAGAGGCCGGCGACGTCATTGATGATTTCGGTGACTTCGCCGGCCGCAAAGCCGCGCAGATTGCGCGCCTGATCGAAACTGGTCTGAGTGTCGAGCGCTGGTTGGGTTGCGGTGCATAGCACCAGCGTGACGCCGTAGTCCTTGACGAGCAAGCGCAGTACGTCGAGGACCGGTTGCAGGTAGGACACCGGCAGTAATTGCGCCTCGTCGAGCACGATGACGCTATTGGCGATGTTGTGCAGCTTCCGGCAGCGCGATGTTTTGCGGGCGAACAGGCTTTCGAGCAGTTGGACGTTGGTGGTAACGATCAGCGGCGCATCCCAATTTTCACAAGCGAGGCGGGAGCGGGAGGTTTCCTGGGCAGGATCGGCTTCGACATTGCTGTGATGTTCGATCACGTTGGCTTCGCCGAAGATGCCACGAAAAATGTTGGCAGTTTGTTCGATGATACTGGTGTAGGGAATGGCGTAGATGACGCGGCGCTTTCCCTTCAGATTGGCGTGACGCAGGGCAAAGGCCAGACTGGAGAGTGTTTTGCCGCCGCCGGTCGGTACGGTCAGCGAGAAAACACCGGCTTCCCTCGTTGCCTTATCCAGACAGGCTTGCAAAATTTCGTTTCTTTTCCGGTTGACCGTAGCATTGGCTCTGCCGTCGGCTGCAACCGCCAATGCCATGGCATCGAGTCGCTTGCCGAGTAGCTTTTCCAGTTCGCTGACCGGTAGGAAGCTGGCGCGAGCTGATGCTTTCTCCGGAGACATGAAGGCTTCCGTGTCGAGAAAGTCCGCATCCACCAGGCAGGAGAAAAGCATGCGGACCCAGAGTGCGAAGCGGCCCGGTGTGTCTGGTTTGTCCACGGGAATTGTCACAGCTGAGGGCATTTCGAGTGAAGGGCGGGCAATCGAGTCGGGAAAAGCAGCGGCCAGAGTGTCGGTAAACTCTTTTGTTGTGTCGTTTTTTTCCAGGCGTTCCGACAGCCCTTGAAACCAGTTATCAAGGCCCGCATGGTGCCCGGCAATCAAGTAGGTTAAAACCCGCGCCACGACTTGCCCATTTGGCATGCCTATCTCGCGCAAATGCTGCGCCGCCCAGATCGCACCGGCGGCTGAATGTGTCTTTTCCGGCCCGGCGACTCGCCCCTCGATATGAGCGTCCGGGTCTGCACATTGGCGAATGTATTTCTGGAAGCCGGCTCTGTATTTTCCCAGGTCATGCCAAATGCCGGCTAGTGCCGCCCAGTCCCCGCTGTTGAACTCGGCGGCAAACTCACCGGCCAAACGCGATACTTCGCGTAGATGTTCGTCTAGAAAGTGCGGATGCTGAATATTGGCGGTAATGCGGATGTGAGCAATCGGAAGGTTGTGCTCGATGATTGTGCTTTCGAGTTGATCACTCATTGCCGTACCGCCCAAACGCATCCCGCAGAAATCGAACAACTTTCTCCCGCAATGCCGTCGGCGCAATCACTTCGCAATCGGGTCCATATTTCAAGATATCCATAATCAATTCCGGGTCGTTGCTGTAGGGGATGCAGAGTTGGTAGCTGCCATCCGGGAGGAAAGTGGATTGCTGTTCGGGGTGCCATTGTTCAGCCGCTACCCAGCGCGCTCGTTCGGGGGTGAAGCGCAGGGTTGCCTGGCTAACCGTGCTGCCGGAAAAGATCCCGTAGCCGGCGCTGAGGTTGTTGTCGATTTCGCAGTCCGCTACCTCGCAAGCCGCAACGGGCAGCGTTTTTAGCCCTTTTATTGCGTCGACCGCAAAACTTCGCAATTCATCGCGCAGGTGGCACCAGGCGTCGAGATACCAGTTGTCGCGGTAATGGGTGAGGCGCAAGGGCGAAACTTCGCGTTCGGTGGTGCTGCCGTTGCTGCGTGCCTGGTAGTTGATTTTCAGCCGATGGCGTTGCATCAAGGCGCCGGCAATGGCTTGGAAATGGGCGGGTGGATAATGCCGTGCAGTAGCAGCGATGACGCGGATGCGGTGGGCGATATTCTCTGTCGGGTGCTCACCTCTTTCCAGCAGTTGGGTCAGGCGCTCTTTCAATGGGTCGAGTTGTGTGCCGAGCAGGCCGCCAGAGTCGAGATTGGCCAGCAGTTGGCGCATGGAAAGCAGGGCGTGGGCCTCTTGGGCACTGAACCACAAGCCAGGCAACTCAGCACTTTCCACGCCGTGGTCGAGGCGATAGTGGCCGCTTTCGGGATCATGGATGACGGGCACCCGCATGCGATCCCGCAAAAAAGCCATGTCGCGAAACAGCGTGGCGCGTGAGACTTCCAGGTGCTGTTGCAAGTCGGTGAAGCTGACGCTGCGCCGCTCACGCAGCAGGCGTTCAATCTTGCTGAAACGTTCAGTACGTGCCACTTTGCCCCCTTGGCCCTGCTTTTTGATATTTTCCAAACATCATAGGCGCCTAAGCTACAGGGCGCTATTTGACTAAAGTAATAGTCGATACGCCTGGCTGGCTGTGGTGGTGGCTAATTGGCGCGATGCGGGTAGCGTCGATGGCTATTTGATGGCGGACTGCAGGTGCCTGATCCAGCCTCGGGCTTCAACCCGGAGGCGGTGCATGATGGGCTATCTTTACAGAATGCCGAGGATGAGGATGACCAGCCCGGGGCCTTTGGCTTTTCAGAATCTGCCGAGAGTGAAAGCGACGCTGCAGGCATATTTTCGCAGGTTGCGGAAGGCCGAAATCAGGGGCGCGATGAGGATAAGCGGCAAGCTGATTGAGCCTATCTCCCTGATCATGATTTATCGTCCTTGCATTGCGGCTCAACATTGAGAGTGAGACCGTGGATGGCGTTTACCCTTATTTTTTGCCCTTGTGTCAAAGGCTGCTGGCAGGTGATTCGCCAGTTTTTACCATGAATGTGCGCCCAGCCGTTATTGACGCAGTTGGCGAGCACTTTGCCGCTGGCGCCGATGATCGCTTCGCCGCCACTGACCACGGGTTGGATGCGGGCGCGTATTGCCATGGCTAGGGAAAAAAAGGTCAGCAGTGCGCTGGCGACGGACAGCGGGAGGATCAGGTGTAGTGAAATGCCATAGCCGGGAATGTCGCTATCGATCAGGATCGCGCCGCCGAGGATGAAGGCGAGTACGCTACCGATGCCGGGAAGCGATGCCCGAAGCCCGGCGCACGGGCGAATTCATCATCTCTGTTTCAATCCACGCTCCCCGTTGCCGGGAAGCGATGCGCGTCGGCGTCACCCAGTCCGGCGGCAGTCGCTACGTTTCAATCCACGCTCCCCGTTGCCGGGAAGCGATGCACGCGGGTTAATCGGGCGCGTTTGCAGGTTTCAAGGTTTCAATCCACGCTCCCCGTTGCCGGGAAGCGATGCAAGCCAATTGTCAGTTGCTCTGCGGCGCCGGGATTGTTTCAATCCACGCTCCCCGTTGCCGGGAAGCGATGCAATTGGTGTTTGTGGTGTTAAGGCCGGTCAGCGAGTTTCAATCCACGCTCCCCGTTGCCGGGTAGCTTTCCTCGGCGTTGATCAGCGGGTTTCAATCCACGCTCCCCGTTGCCGGGAAGCGATGCTTTTCGTCTGCGCTCATGCCGACCTGTTTCACGAGTTTCAATCCACGCTCCCCGTTGCCGGGAAGCGATGCGCAGTCGTTGGACCGCAAGCCGGTGAGCTACATCGTTTCAATCCACGCTCCCCGTTGCCGGGAAGCGATGCGAGCAGGTTGCCGCCGACAAGGCCGCCGGCATCCATGTTTCAATCCACGCTCCCCGTTGCCGGGAAGCGATGCACGGCAGAGACGGAAAGGCTTGACGGTCAGACAGTTTCAATCCACGCTCCCCGTTGCCGGGAAGCGATGCTTCATATCGTCGGTAGCATTTACAATTTTTTGACGTTTCAATCCACGCTCCCCGTTGCCGGGAAGCGATGCCCCCCTTTCGCTTCCGGCTTCCTGCCGGTAAATCAAGTTTCAATCCACGCTCCCCGTTGCCGGGAAGCGATGCGGAGGAATTTGATCGTATGTATCCAGTTAAGCCAGTTTCAATCCACGCTCCCCGTTGCCGGGAAGCGATGCCATACGATCAAATTCCTCCGCCTGCAATTGAGCAGTTTCAATCCACGCTCCCCGTTGCCGGGAAGCGATGCTCCAGACCAATCGGGCAGGACAGGTCAAGGGCGGGTTTCAATCCACGCTCCCCGTTGCCGGGAAGCGATGCAGAAATGGGGGATGGAACAAACCCGGTTGGTTTGAGTTTCAATCCACGCTCCCCGTTGCCGGGAAGCGATGCCAGCGCGAGCAGTTCGTGCGCCGTCGTGCCGACCAGGGTTTC
>JAUYQT010000443.1 GCA_030697085.1 Azonexus sp.
CGCGACAGGTATTTATTCGACCGGCAATTGAGTTGCAACCACCTTCTTCGGACGAGGCTGCCGAGGTGCACGACGTGGCGGCTTGGCCGGTGCTGATTCTAACGAAGCGTCTGACGCTGACTTAGGCGCAAGCTTTGTTTCAGACTCAATTTTTGTATCCGGCAATAACGCCAATCCGGCAAGTGGGACGGGCGCTTCCGGCGAGGCCGTTTCATTACCCTGCACCGCCCCCTTGCCATCTGCATCCTTTCGGGTCCGACGCCCGCGGCGGCGCGACGATGACGCTGCGTTGCCCGGCACCTCGGATTTTGCCCCTTTTTCACCGTCGACCCGAGGACCCGCATTTGCCTCTGTGGTCGTAGCTGTCAGCATTGGGGCCACGGCAGCAGTCGTCTCGCCAAAAGACTCATCGGCGACCGACCGCGACTCGGCATCATTCAAGCCGCCACGTGGCTGTGCCCGCGTTACATAAGCACCTGATTTTTCATCCCGACCAAAACCAAGCAGCCCACGATTGGCGGCCTCTTCGAGCAAGTTACCAAAGCTGCGGAAGCCAAAATAACTTTCATTGAAACCTGGGTTGCGCCGCTTGACGACCTCTTTCAGCACCGAGGCCCAGATGCGTTCCTGTTCGCCACGGTCAGCGCTGATGTCGTCAAAGGTTGCAGCTACCAGCTCGACCGCCTTGGTCTTGCGTGCATCGAGTTTTTCCCGACGATTTTTTTCTTCTTCCGGCGTGCGGCGCGGTGCCGGCTCGCGGTTTTCGCGACGCGAAACATTATTGCGCTCAGCCTCACGGTCACGCACCAGATCGTCGTAGTAAATAAATTCGTCGCAATTGGCAATCAGCAGGTCCGAACAGGATTGTTTGACGCCGACGCCGATCACCCGTTTGGCGTTTTCGCGCAGCTTGGAAACCAGCGGCGAGAAATCGGAATCGCCACTAATAATGACGAACGTATCCACATGCGACTTGGTGTAACAGAGATCCAGCGCATCAACAACGAGGCGAATATCGGCCGAATTCTTGCCCGACTGACGCACATGCGGAATTTCGATCAGCTCAAAATTGGCCTCGTGCATGCCCGACTTGAAGGCCTTGTAACGATCCCAATCGCAATAAGCCTTTTTGACGACGATACTGCCCTTGGCGAGCAAACGCTCAAGCACCGGGCGAATATCAAATTTCTCATACTGAGCATCGCGCACGCCGAGCGCAACATTCTCAAAATCGCAAAAAAGCGCCATGCTGGCGTTGTCGGTCGGAGCGGCCATGAAAGTCATCCGGATTGGGGAATGGAGAGTATATCGCTCCATTTCGGCGAATGATTGCTCCCCGCGACGTTGACCGGCAATTCATCGCAAGCAAGCTAGCCCCACCTCTAGTTCGTTATCATGGCGAACTCAGGAACCTGAACTCACCATGCCCGATTTGCCGACCGATTCCCTCCCCCCTTCACCCAGTCTCTACGATCGCCTGCAGGACAAGGCGGCGCATGTGCCGGTCACACTGCTGCTGATCGGCGCCAACTTGCTGATTTTCCTGCTCACACTGAACGCCGGCGCGGGTCTCTGGCATTCGCAAAATGGCATTCAACTAGCCTGGGGCGCCAACTTTGGCCCGGCCACCCAGGACGGCCAATGGTGGCGACTGGGCAGCGCCCTGTTCCTCCACTTCGGTTTGATCCATCTGGTCATGAATCTCTGGGCGCTGTGGGACGGTGGGCAACTGGTCGAACGCATGTTCGGTCATGGGCGCTTCATCCTCATATATTTGGGCAGCGGCCTGAGCGGCAACCTGCTGTCGTTAGTGGTGCAAGGCAATGAAGCGGTTTCCGGCGGCGCTTCCGGGGCAATTTTCGGGATCTATGGCGCGCTGCTCGTCTTTGTCTGGCGTGAGCGCCAGCAGTTGGACACACAAGAATTTCGCTGGCTATTCTGGGGCGGCCTTGGTTTTTCGCTGGTTAGCATGACACTTGGGCTGATCATTCCCGGCATCGACAACAGCGCGCATTTTGGCGGCCTGATGGCCGGTGCCCTGCTCGGCATGCTGCTTGGACGACCGCTCACCGCCGTTAACCCCTGGCACTGGCGGGACCGCGCTTTTTCCAGTGCGCTGCTCGCCAGTTGTATTACCTTGCTCGCCACTCATATACCGCCGCCGGCTTATCGCTGGAGCGAAGAAGTGGCGGCGCGCCAGGAGATCAGCCAATTCCTCAGCGAGGAAGTCGGCATTGAAACAAAATGGCAGGACATTGTTCGTCAGGATCGCGAACGAACACTTTCACTCAATCAGTTGGCCGAACGTATCGAAAGTGAAATCACCGGGCATTATGATGAAAGTTTTGAGCAATTTTCTCAGCTGCAACTCAGCCCTTCTGCGCCATCTGCCGCGACGATCGAATCGCTGCGCAAATACACCAACCAGCGGCGGGAAATTTCCCAGAGCTTGGCCCGGCAATTAAGAGCCCAAAATCAGTTCGGCCCGAACCGCGCCGTCGATCAAAGCCCCCCATTCATCAAATCGGCACCCTCGGCACCTTAGCCCACCAGTCAAGCGATTAGCCGCCGGACTATGGAATTTTTGCGCAAAATTCATCCCGCTTTTTAGCCAACATCAAATCTCCCAACCGGGGCATGCAACTAACATCGCCCGGCCAAACAATTTCCGAAAGGGGGAAAGTAATGAGCGGCACGTTCACAAAATCAATGGCCCGGAATATTTTCTACGGGGGGACTGTTTTTTTCTTCCTGTTACTTCTGGCGCTATCCTTCGACACACTCCAGCAACTTCCCAAACGCGATATGCGGCATAACATCACGCCGCAGATCGCCGAGGGCAAGAAGCTCTGGGAGACCCGTAACTGTATTGGTTGTCACACCCTGATGGGTGAAGGCGCCTACTTTGCGCCTGAACTGGGCAATGTAATCGTACGCTATGGCGATGAAGGCGTTAAAGCCTTTATTCAGGGCCGTCCAAAAGATGGTATTCCTGGCCGCCGCAGCATGCCGCAGTTCAATTTCACTGACGAGCAACTGGACGCCATTGTGGCTTTCTTGAAGCACGTCAATTCGATCAACGATGCTAACTGGCCGCCAAACGACCAAGGCTGATCGAGAGGAGAAACTGAACATGCAATATAAATCTCAAGCGGTTGCAAAACCCTACTTCATCGCGGCAATCGGTCTGTTTGTCGGTCAAATCCTGTTCGGCCTGATTCTTGGCTTGCAGTATGTGCTCGGCGATTTCCTGTTCCCCGAAATTCCCTTCAACGTGGCCCGTATGGTCCACACCAACCTGCTGATCGTGTGGCTGCTGTTTGGCTTCATGGGTGGCGCGTACTTCCTGATCCCGGAAGAATCCGAAACCGAACTGTACAGTCCGAAACTGGCACTGCTCATGTTCTGGGTCTTCCTGGTCGCGGGTGCCGCAACCATCGTCGGCTACCTGACCGTTCCTTACGCCACACTGGCTGAGCTGACCGGCAACAACCTGCTCGAAACAATGGGCCGGGAGTTCCTCGAACAGCCGTTGCCGACCAAAATCGGTATCGTTATCGTGGCGCTGGTATTCCTGTTCAACATCACCATGACGGTGCTGAAGGGCAAGAAGACTGCAATCGCTACCGTTCTGCTGATCGGTCTGTGGGGCTTGGCGGTCTTCTTCCTGTTCTCTTTCTACAACCCGGTGAACGTCGTTCTCGACAAGTTCTTCTGGTGGTGGACGGTGCACCTTTGGGTTGAAGGCGTGTGGGAACTGATTCTTGGCTCCTTCCTGGCTTTCGTCCTGATCAAGACCACCGGTGTTGACCGCGAAGTGATCGAAAAGTGGCTGTACGTGATTGTTACCTTGACGCTGATTACTGGCCTCATCGGTACCGGTCACCACTACTTCTGGATCGGTACGCCGGAATACTGGCAGTGGTGGGGTTCCATCTTCTCCGCTCTGGAGCCGATTCCCTTCTTCGCCATGACCGTCTTTGCTTTCAACATGGTCAACCGTCGTCGTCGGGAACATCCGAACCGCGTTGCTGTTCTGTGGGCACTGGGTACGGGCGTGATGGCTTTCCTGGGTGCTGGCGTGTGGGGCTTCCTGCATACCCTGGCTCCGGTCAACTACTTCACCCACGGTTCGCAAATCACTGCCGCCCACGGTCATATGGCGTTCTACGGCGCCTATGCCATGGTCGTGTTGATGATGATCTCCTACGCTATGCCCATCCTCAATGGCCGGGCTGCCAACGGCAACAAGTCGCAAGTCGTTGAAATGTGGGCTTTCTGGCTAATGACTGTCGCCATGGTGTTCATCACCCTGTTCCTGACGGCTGCCGGCATCCTCCAGGTTTGGCTGCAACGCGTCTCTGACTCGCCGCTGCCGTTCATGGTGGTTCAAGAAAAGATTGCGATCTTCTACTGGGCACGTGAAATCAGTGGTGTGTTCTTCCTGATCGGACTCCTCCTCTACATCGCCAGCTTCTTCATTGGTGACGATAAAAAAGAAACGGCTTAATCAGCCCTTCTAAGGTAGTTCGCAAGGCGCGGATCGAAAGATCCGCGCTTTTTTCATTTTTGGGGCAGATCAATTGCAGGCAAGATGCGTCCCGTTATCATTAGCCAATGAACTCCACAATTAGTGCCCCATCAGAAATAGTGCAAAGCAAGCGCCTTCCCGGCGACTTGGCGATCTGGATTTTCATCCTCGCCGAAATGCTCGCTTTCGCAGTTTTCTTCTCGGCTTACGCCTTCGCCCGCGCCAGCAACGTTGAACTGTTCAATCAATATCAGCAAACGCTAGACCG
>JAUYQT010000456.1 GCA_030697085.1 Azonexus sp.
GGCGGGGTGATCGGCAAGCCAATGGCGGGTTTCCTGCACCAGCGTGGCATGCAGTGGGCTGGCGTTGTCCTGATCGGCGAATTTCTGATACTCCGTCAGTAGCTTCATTTTAAGTGTGACCAGTGCGGCGATGCTGCCATCCGGATTCAGCCGGTCGCACAGCTCGCGAATGATCTGGTATTGCTGCTTCGGCGCAAATCGCATCAAGTTTTCCAGCAAAGCTGTGCGCTTGTTTCCAGCATCGAATGGATAACGCGCATGTGGAATATCGACTGAAAAATCCACCGCATAGGCACACAAAATCTCCACCAGCTTGGGGCCGCTCAGCCCGTTGTTGGTCAGCTCGGTGGCCGCGTGGGAGACGAAGGCAGTTGGAATCCGCTCACGCATCGGCGGCTCCCGCAGCGGTTTCGTTTTGCTTCTCAAAAAAAGCCCAAGCCACGCGGTAGTCCGCTTCGCGGTTGGCGAGGGAGAAGGGAGCGGTGTATTGGCGTTGTTTCGTATATTTACCGGTGGCCAGGGTGTCGTCTTCGACCCATTGGGTGACGACGGTGCCGTCGGGGACGAGGCTTTGGCCGTCTTTGTAGAGATCTTCCCAGCCGAAAGTGCCTTCGCGCACTTTGCCGTCCGGGGTTTCGATGCGGCATTTCGGGGTGGTGCGGGTGGCTTTGCGGGGCAGGCCGACGCCGACGAGACCTTTGCTGTTGGTGAAGACGATGCGGCCGTTGATGTCGTACCAGGTGTCGCGCTCGTAGGGGTCGTCTCAGAAAACGGAAAAAATCGTACGTTAAGCCTGCGCCACGACTGTTAACCAGCGGTTGCACGGAAATGGCCTCGTCAAGACTCTTGGCTGTATCCTTGGGCTCAGCAGGCAGCTTCTTCGCTGACTCGATTTTGGCAGTCGGTCAGCGTGGGGCGCCAACCTAAACTTAAGGCGGCTTTTGCCGTTCTTTCTTGCTGTTATATTCAAAATTTTGGGGTCGTTCATGATCGGGGCTGTCAGCTACTCTTCTGTTCAGGCAGGCTTTAGTTCGAAGACTGAGGGAATCTCTCGGGTAGACGAGCAGGCAGCTACCGGTACTGATAATCCCAACGCGGATGCTGCGCAGGCCAGTAGTCAGCAGACGATTTCCAATCTGGCCCGTCAGCTAGCGGCGAGCGCCAGCCGTGCCGAGGAACGGGATAGAACACTCACCCGTTCAGAGTTAGCCGACAAGGCAAAAAGCATTCTGAATCAGGTAGTCGGCGATGCCTACTATGCCAACAAAGCGCGGCACGATGGCGAGGTTCCGAAGACCAGTGACCCAGAGTTATTGGCCAGGGCCAAGCAGGCAACAGCATTCGTCAACGATGCCGCTAGAGGTGGAAGCGCTATAAAAAACCCGTTTGCCGGCCTATCGCAAGAACAGTTGGCGAACGTTATTTACGACGAAAGCGGTACATATACGGTGAATGAACGCCATGCTGCTTGGCGCGAGTCTTACGACCAAGAAGAAGCATGGCGCGTAAAAGTGGCTCAGCAAGCCATGGACGAATACAACAGAACAGGAAAGTTAACCAACTTCTTTAGTGAAGTTCTTGAACATTACAAGAGCTTGCCAGCCATTGAGCAGGCCCAATATCCGAAAGGCTATGCCGCTGACCTGCAATCAAAAATCGACCTGGATTTTAACTACCGGACGCACCGAGCAGAGGGTAAAGACACAGACCCCCTGAGTCTGATCGAAACTCTATTCGAGCAAAGCCCGCAGCAAACCGACGAACTTCGCCACAAGAATGATGCCCCCGATTCTTTCGCGACTAAACACGCCCTGAGGCAGGAATCCAGCGGTACAGGGTAGGAACGGAAACACCAAGATTCGTGGCCACGTCACGCGGCGGGACGCCGTTGGCCAATAGTTTCTTCGCCGACTCGATCTTGCTTTCGGTCATTTGCCGTCGGCGCCCGCCTTTTCTGCCGAGTTGTCGAGCAACTTCCAGCCCTGCGCGGGTGCGCTCGACTGTTAGCTCCCGCTCCATTTCGGCCAAGCTGGCCATGACGTGAAAAAAGAAGCGACCGGATGGCGTGCCAGTATCGATGGCATCGGTCAGGCTCTTGAACTGGATACCTTGCTGATGCAGTTCGCCAACCAAATCGACCAGATTCTTGACGCTGCGTCCCAGGCGATCCAGTTTCCAAACCACGAGCGTGTCACCCTCGCGCAGCATTTCCAGTGCCTTGGTGAGTCCTGGACGCTCGGCTCGACTGCCACTGATCTTGTCGTTGTAAATCTTTTTACAGCCCACCTTGGTCAAAGCTTCGGTTTGAAGGTCGAGGTTTTGGTCCTGCGTCGAGACGCGGGCATAGCCGATCAACACGGGTTGCTCTCCGTCTTATCGCGGGTCACGGCTCCATCCCGTCGCCGTTGCGCTCTTCATTGCCGGCATTCTGGCACACGACGAGCAGTTGCTTGAGCAACGCCGGCAGCCATTCCTGCACTGTCTCCCACACCACATCGAGGTTGATGTCGAAATAGCCGTGGGCCATGCGATTACGCATGTTGCGCATGCTGCGCCACGGCACTTCGGCGTGTGCCTGAGTGAACTCGGCGTAGCCATCCATCACCTTCGTGGCGGCCTCGCCGATAACGATCAGGCTCATGATGACAGCCTGCTGGGTGCGCTTGTCCTCCAGGAAGTCGTCCTTGGCCATCCCTTCCACGAAGCTGCGCGCATCGGTTGCTGCTTGCTGGATGTGGTCGAGGTAATCGGGCAGACGGTTCTCGTTCATACCGGCCGTGCTTCCGCGAGCACCTTGGCCCGGAACTTCGGCGGCAGGTCGCCAGGCGTCAGCAAATCGACGTCAACGCCGAGCAGCGATTTCAGTTCTTCTTCCAAATCGCCCAAGTCCAACAACGTGGCACCGGGCAGCGCGTCAACCAGCAGGTCAAGGTCGCTGCCATCCCGGTCGGTGCCATGCAGCACCGAACCGAAGACGCGC
>JAUYQT010000478.1 GCA_030697085.1 Azonexus sp.
CCGCATGTGCTCCCGACCCCCCCTTGTCTACACTTCCTAGGTGTAAACCACCAGCAGATAACCCCTGTAATTGCCATAATTGTTTAAATACAAGCCATTAAAGTCACTTGCCCCCTAATAGGGGATAAGCACTATTGGATACCCCCTGAAGTCTGACGAAAAATGCAGTTTTATGCCTTTGTGGCGAATAACCCCTAGTAGGGGTTAAGTGCCAGTGATTAACCCCTGTAGAGGCCATTTCTGCTTTTTTCGCACTGAATGTTTGACCAATAACCCCTAGTAGGGGTTATCCACCAGTGCTTAACCCCTGCCTCCAAAAAATGATTAAAAATTGGTTAAAAACGCGTCAAATTTGCCGTCGCCGACAAAAATCCCTAACGTAAAAAACCGCTACATCCTTGCCTTTTTGGCACTTAACCCCTAGTAGGGGTTAAGTGCCAGTGATTAACCCCTGTAGAGGCCATTTCCGCTTTTTTCGCACTGAATGTTTGACCAATAACCCCTAATAGGGGTTATCCACCAGTGCTTAACCCCTGAACCAGAATTACCAAGATCAGTGCCGGCTTAACCCCACCACTTGATTCTCTCCTTCTCTTTTTCCATAGGAATGAAGATAGCAAACCAGATAACCTGATTTATGTTTGAAAGAGACACGTTTTGTGTGCCTCTCAGAACTAAATCCAGAACTTGATTTGCTATGGTCTCTAGCGGTGCTCTAGCGGTATTGAAGGGATACTTCAGCCAATCGCTGGCAGCAAAAGTCACTCGCGGTGCACTGGCAGTGCACTGCGCTTGTGAGCCATCTCAATGCAGGGAAAAAGGAAAAAAGAATGAGCATTCTTGGTCTCGATATCGGCTACTCAAACTTAAAGCTGGCGTACGGCGAGAAAGAACAAACACCCAAAACCATCCTCCGCCCATCCGGCGCGGCGCCGGCCGATCGTTTCGGCGCCCGTTTTGACGGCAAGGCCCATGACGATTTTCTGCGTGTGCTGGTGGACGGTGAAGAATTTGTCGCCGGGGTGTCGCCAGATCGGGCAGAAATGTGGACGCGATCCTTGCATGAGGACTACACCGCCAGCCAATCCTATAAGGCGCTCTTCCATGCAGGCCTGTTACTCACCGAGGCACAGAAAATCGATACGCTGGTTACTGGATTGCCGGTGTCACAATTCTTCGATGAGAAGCGCAAAGCTGCCCTGGTCAAACAAATGACGGGGGAACACCAGATCACACCCAAGCGAACCGTAACGGTCGAAAACGTGAAGGTCATTCCTCAACCAGTTGGCGGTTTGCTCGACTTTATCTCTCAGGAAAATCCGGAAGATATTGAGGATGCGCGAGTGCTGGTGATCGATCCTGGATTCTTCTCAGTGGACTGGGTGGTGAGCTCCAATTTCGATTTGCATCGTCAGTCATCCGGCACAAGTCTGGAGGCCTCATCCGTCGTTCTCGAAGAAGCGTCGCGGTTAATTTCAAAAGACTATGGCTCACAAATCAATACCGAAACACTCGAAAACGCAATTCGCCATAGCAAGAAAAACGTACTCGTGATGGGGGAACGCGTCGAACTGAGCGACTATATTGAGCAGGCCACAAAAACGATCGGGCCGGTCGTCATTGAGAAGGTTCGCAAGGCACTGCGCGCAGAAAGTAAAGGCATCGATCTGGTCGTGCTCGTCGGTGGCGGCGCCATGTTCTTCCGCGATGCAGTTGAGCAAGTGTTTCCTCGACTGAGGGTGATTACCCCCGACCAATCTGTTTTCTCAAATGCGAAAGGATTCTGGATTATGGGAGCAGCGCAGTGACCAATCTGCGGATTGTTGTTGTCGTCAACGAAGTGAGCCCCGAGTTGCTTGCTGCGTTAGAGGGTCTACCACCCCGCTCGCGTGCCGAGCGAATCCGCACCTTGGCCACCCTGGGCTTATCCGTCTTTGGCGGAAGAGGGGCACCCGAAGCCGTCACGCTGAAGGCTCCCCCCGTACCAACAAATAAACAAAACGGCGAAGGGCGAGCGATCGCCTTTGCCAAAGCATTGGGTGGACTGGAGTAAGTCTTTGCAAATCCAGTTTAAAAGCGAACGACGTGGTTATACCTTGACGGTGGAGCGGGATCTCCTCGGGGATCTCGTTCTCATCCGTCGTTGGTATGGACTAGGCAACCGGCGCGGCGGGTTCAAGCGCGAAGTTTTCCTTCAGGAGGGCGAGGCGCGCAAGGCCATTGGCCGAATCTGCCGTTCACGATTGCACCATGGCTACCATTTGCTGGGCAGTGTCGACCTTATCAACTTGGTGCTTCCTTGATCAGCGATCCATTCGCGTTGGGCAGTTTTATTGCGGCGGCGCTGGTCATGCGGTTGTATCGCTGGATATGTCGAAAACGCCATTGAATAACCCGCTATGCGGGTATAAAATAGCCGGCAGGAAAACGGCACTAAAAGGATCAACTTGCCAAAACTCGAATTAACCCCCTTGCCACAGCCAACACCTGACGAAATTTGGGCCGCACGAAATAGGGCAGGGCATAGCCAAACTGAGGCAGGACAAATTGTATCCAATGCCCAAGTGAAACCTTGGCGGACATGGCGTAACCGGTAACTCCCCGGCGTTCTTGCCTATGTCCGAAGAGTATGCAAGGGCGATCGCAACGGATTGTCTGCGAAGAGTTGCTTCCATAATCGCGGCGTCAGTTCCGCTACACGACTGGCTGGATGCTGCCCAACACGCTGCAAGACATCAACCAGATAGTCGTAGGGATCGATCCCGTGCAGGCGGCAGGTGACGATCAAGCTCTGCATGATACCGACGTGCTTGGCGCCGAGCTCGGTCCAACAAAAAAGCCATGATTTCCGGCCCATTGGAATGGCCCGCAGGGCGCGTTCCAGATGGTTGGTGTCGATCGGCACATCCGGATCAGTCAGGTAGACCT
>JAUYQT010000493.1 GCA_030697085.1 Azonexus sp.
TCCTCCTGGCGAATATGGAGCGTCAGATTCTGCTGCTCGCTTTGTTCCAGCCGGACCAGCTGGCCGATGATATCGGCGGTCAGCACGCTGCCCTTGGCCAGCAACAGATAGCCGTCGCGGTGCGGCAGATCGCGGCTCAGCGCCATGCCCGGCTTGAGGTGCATGGTCCTCAGCGGCAACTCGGTGGGCATTATTTTCTTCGTCTCGGAAATCAGCTTCAAAAAGACGTCGACCGCAGCCGGATCGTAACGCTTGCCGCGGTTATCCGAGAGAAAAGTAATCGCCTCTTCTGGCCGCAATGGGCGCTGCACCAAGGTGCCAACCTGTAATCCATCATAGTCATTGACCACGGCGAGAATACGGCAGCCCTGCGGAATGGCGATGCCGGCCAGCGCATCGGGATAGCCGCTGCCGTCAAAGCATTCGTGATGATGACGCACGAGCAGCGCAACTTCCTTGAACCGGTCGATCGCCATCAAAATATTCTGGCCGATCACCGGATGCTTCATAACCTGCGCCCGCTGATCCTGATTCATTGCGTTGTAAGCCTTACCCAACAAATCGTCAGAAAAACCAATCTTGCCGATATCGTGCAGTAAACCGGCGAGCATGATGTTCTGTATTTCAACATCACCCAAACCAAGGCGCTGCGCCAGATTGCGCGCCATATCAGCAACCCGGCGCCCATGGCCGGCCAGGCGACCACCGGCCGAGCCACTACGCAACTCAATCAGGCCGGCAAAAACCTGCACGCTGGTGAGAAAGGATTTTTTCAATTCACCATGCGATTGCTCGACAAAACTCAGCGCCTGGCGCAACTCTGCGGTGCGTTCGGCGACCTTTTGTTCCAGGCTGGCGTTCAAGCCTTTCAACGCTTCATTCTGGGCCTGGGTCAAGGTTGTCAGCCGCTGGTTTTCCAGCTCAAGATGCTGGCGGGCCAGCGCATCGCGCACGGTATTGACAATTTCCTCGTCATCCCAGGGCTTCGAGACATAGCGATAAATCTCGCCTTCGTTAATTGCCGCCACCGTCGAAGTGACATCGGCGTAACCGGTGAGCAAAATGCGCACGGTATTCGGCCACCTTTCACGCACCGCCTTGAGGAAAGTCGCGCCATCCATTTCCGGCATACGCATATCGGAAATCACCAGATTGACCGGGGTCTTTTCCAGCTCCGCCAGGCCGAGCGCACCGCTCTCGGCGACTAGAATGCGGTAGCCGTGCGGGCGAAAAAGCCGGCGTAATGAAGAAAGAATGCCGGGTTCGTCATCGACGAACAACAACGTGGCAGGGGCGAGCGTTTCGCTCATACAGAAGCCTCCGAAGGCGCCGGAACAATACCTGCGTCCTGATTGATCGGAATAATGACGCGGAAAGTCGTGCCCTGACCCAGGGTACTGTCAACTTCAATGCGTCCATTGTGTTTGTTGATAATGCCGTAAGAAAGCGACAAACCCAGCCCGGTGCCTTTACCCACCGGCTTGGTGGTGAAGAAGGGCTCGAAAATGCGCGTCAGATGTTCCGGCGCAATGCCCTTGCCACTATCGCTGATCTCGATGCAGACCTCGGCATCACCTATTTGCACCGTACGCAGCGTGATGGTGCCCTGCTTTTCAATGGCGTGACCGGCATTGACCAACAGGTTCATGAAAACCTGATTCAACTGCGAGATCATGCAATGCACCTTGGGCAAATCGCCATACTCCTTGACTATCTTGCACTTGTATTTCAGCTCGTTCCAGACAATATTGAGCGTCGAATCAAGGCCTTCGTGCAAATTGGCCCATTGCCATTCCTGCTCGCTGACGTGCGAAAAGTTCTTCAAATCCTGAACGATGCGGCGTACCCGACCCAAGCCATCTTTCGATTCGTGCATCAACTGGGAAATATCCTCCCGGATGTAATTGAAGTCGCGCGCCTCACGCAACTGTGTGATCTTCACTACCTGCGCGCTATCCGCTGTCGATTCGCTGGCCAATACCTCGTAAGCCTCAATGATTTCCATCAGGTCGCGAACGTAACCGTCAAGCGTACCGAGGTTGGAGTGAACGAAGCCGATCGGATTATTCAGCTCATGGGCTATACCAGCGGCCAACTGGCCAATCGAGGCCATTTTTTCCGATTGCAACAACTGGCTGTGCGCCTCTTCCAGCCGCCGATTCAGTTCGCGCTGCTCGGTCAGGTTGCGGGCCAGCGCCAACTGCTGAATCTTGCGATCAGTAATGTCGGTTAGCACGCCATCGTAAAACAAGACCTTGCCTTCGGCATCGCGTCGTACATTGGTACGGTCAACCACCCAAATCAGCTTATTTTCAGGCGTGACGATTCGGTATTCCTGCTCATAAGCAGCAAGCCCGGCCGCTGCTTTAGTGGTCATCTCATCGACTATCCGTGCCAAATCATCAGGATGAACCAAGGCAGAAAACGGTGGATTCCCGGCCTGCAAATCCGCCTGGGTATAACCCCATTGCCGCACGTTCTCCGAGACAAAAACCACCGGCCAGCTCTCGCTGGCGGCCCAGCGAAAACAGACCACCGGGCTCGCATTCACCACCTGATTGGCAATTCGCAAAGCCCTTTCCGCCCGCAAGCGACGAACAATGCGCCAGGCCTCATTGCCCAGCAATTGCACCGTTTCAACATCTTTTTCGGTGTACAAACCGGGCTTATTGCCCACACCGGTCATCATCCGAACCTGCCCCTCCTCCATCACCGGGACGCTAATCAGGCGCTCCAGCGCCGAATGCCCAGCCGGTAAGCCCTTTTTGTTTGCCGCATTGGTGTAATCGTTGATCACCACCGGCTGTTTCTGCCGCGCTGCATCTGCCCAGATACCGGCACGACTGATCGGATAATGATTATCAAACGTCGCGTGACAATATTGATCCAGCGTTTTGCTCGACCAGGCGACCAACTCAATCGTTTCCTCATCCGGATTAACGAAATGCATGAAGCCGATGCTGCTCCCGGTCAATGCTTCCACCTGGTCCAGCACATAGCGCATAAAACCTGCCTCATCCAGCTCAACACTTTTTTCGGGCAGCGCAAGCAACGCCGTGGCACGCTGCGCCTGCATTTCCAAAAGCTGCTCCGACTGTTTGCGGGCGGTCACGTCAAGCGTAATTCCCCCGAGTTCCGGTGGGCCGTCACCATGAGGAATCGGGAATTTCATGCTCTCAAAAACACGCTCGCCAACCGTTTCGATCATACTTTCCGCTCGCCCGGCGCTCATGATGCGCCGCTCATCAGCGGCAATTTTTTGCCCGATTTCGCCAGGGAAAATTTCAGTCGTCAAACGCCCCAGCAAGTTTTCCGGCGGCTGACTTAGAGCTTCCTGAAATTGACGGTTGGCGACCAGCACGCGGGTTTCGTGATCCTTGATGTAGGCCATGCCGGGCAAATGATCAATAAACCGGCGCAAGGTTTCGAGGGTTTTCTGTTGCTGCTTTTGCGCCATCACCCGCTGACTGATGTCTTCAACCACCACGACAAAATAATCGGGCTTGCCATTACGCTGGCGCACCAACTGCGTCGCGATACTGACCTCAACCGGCTGCCCATCGGCCCCCAAATAGCGCTTCTCCAGCTCATAGCCCTCAATCGTGCCCTGCAGCGCCTGATTGAAAGCGGTGATAGAGGTGGCGAGATCATCCGGGTGCGTAATATCAGCCCAAGTTTTATCGCGCATCTGCTCCGCCGAATAGCCCAAAATTCGACACAAAGCCGGGTTGACCGTAAGCCACTTGCAATCCAGCGATACCATGCCGATACCGACCATGGCTCGCTCGAAAAAAACCTTGAAATGACTCTCGGCTTGTCGCTCACGAACGCCGGCACGAACCACCAAGGCGGTGCCGGCGGCAAACAAGCCGAGCATGAGCAATATCGAGAGATAGATTGGGGTTTCGTCGTGTTGCACCCGGGTAGCCAGTGATGCTGGCGCCAGATGGCTGAGCACCAGCCAGCGATGAGCCGCCTCGGCACTGGACAACGGCGATTGCGCCTGGTCACGAATATCGGCAATGCTGGATACGCCAGCCCGCAACGGATAAACCGATTGAAAAGTCCACAAGCCCTGGGCATCGATAAACTGACCATGATCTTGTTCGGCGATACGCGCCCAGCTATCGGGAAAACGGATGGGCAAGCCCGGCCTTCTTTCGCCATTGTTGGTTTGCTCGTTGTTAAAGCACCATTCATCCGCCGGGTCGGGCGCGTGAAGAAGATCACCCGCTGTATTAAGCAGCATCAAATGATCAGCCACCGGTACCGTCACTACTTCCATGTAGGCGATCATCTCCTCGGCAAGATAATTAAAAATCAGCATGCCGTGCTTTGCCCCCGCTGCGTCCACCAACGGCATCGCCACCCGCAGCGTCAGTTTGTACGGGACTTCAACGACCCCATTTTCAACATCAAGATCGATTGGCGAGATATAAACCTGCCCGGGCGCCAGCTTCATCGTCTCGGTAAAGTAATAGCGATCAGCCTTGTTTTGCAGCTTATCCCGGGCAACAACTGCGGGCTGGCCATCGACCAAGCCGACACGAATAAGCTCCTGGCCGTTCGAGTCGATCCAGCGTAACTGGTCATAAACCGGCCGGCTACGCAATAACTCAACGAATCTTTGCGTCATCGCAGGCACGTCCAGCCGGCCTTCGCGATCCGCTGAAATCAGGCTGATTCGCGCCTCATAGCGCAAATCGTGCAAAAGCACCTGAGTTCGCCGATCCAGCATGGCCGCCCCCATGCCGACATTCAGCGACTCGTTGGCCTGCACCGCGGTCAGTCGGGCACTTTGCTGACTCTCAATATAAAAATAGGCGCCCAGGCCAATC
>JAUYQT010000054.1 GCA_030697085.1 Azonexus sp.
TCAAGCACCGGGCCGGAGGTGGAGCGCAGATTGACCCCCATTTCGTAGGCAACAATGTGGGCCAGCGTTGTTTTGCCCAAACCCGGCGGGCCAAAAAGCAAAACATGGTCGAGCGACTCTTCCCGCTGGCGTGCCGCCTGAATGAAGATTTCCAGCTGCTCACGGATTTTCACCTGGCCGGTGTAATCAACCAGGCGCTTCGGCCGCAGGGCGCGCTCCTGCGCCTCTTCCTGCAAGGATTTAGCTTGCGGCGCGATGATGCGCTGCTCGGCGACCAGCTTGTCGGTTTCGATCATGCAGGTTCGTCCTCACGCGTCCAGCGGGTTAACAGCATATGGCCGAGCGCCAGCAGGACCGGCCCGAGAAAGATGCCGATGAAGCCGAAGACCAGAATGCCGCCGATCATGCCGAGGGCAATGAGCAAAATGGAAATGCCGCTGCCGCGGGCGATCAGTATCGGTTTAACGAGGTTGTCGACGCTGCTGATCACCAGCAGGCCATAGAGCACCATGAAAATCGCCCAGCCCATCTCGCCCTGGGCATAAAGCCAGGCCGCCGCACCGCCCCAGAGTAGCGGCGGGCCAATCGGAATCATCGACAGGAAAAAAGTGGCGAAACCAAGCAGCACGGCACCCGGCACGCCAGCGATCAGAAAGCCGATCATTGCCACCGTAGCCTGCGCCACCGCGGTGCCGACAATACCGACCATGACGCCGTTGACCGTACCGCGGGCGCGCTCGACCATCTCTTCACCCAGATCACCGCCGAGTTTGCGGGCGCCGATGTAAAGCGATTTGGCGATGAGTTCGCCATCCCGGTAAAGAAAAAAGATGACGAAGAGGACCAGCGCTAGTTGCAGCACGCCATTGGCGGCGATTTTGCCGGTAGCCAGCGCCAGATTACGGGCTGGCTCGATCAACTGTTTGAGCAGACCATTAAGTTCGCTCCGGCTACTGGCGATACGGTGCCAACTGTCTTCAATTTCGCTGCCGATCAGCGGCACGCCGCTCAATAGTGCCGGCGCTTTCGCCGGCAAGCCTCGGTCGATATACGGGCGAATGCCTTCGACCAGCGTATCGGCGCTGTTAGCCAGACTGGCAACGAGAAAAATCATCGGCACCAGCATCAGCAGAATGAGTGCGACGGTCATTAACGCGGCGCCCAGCGATTTTCGACCGCCGAGACGCGGCAGTATTTTTTCGGCATAAAACGCCCAGGTCGATATCCAGAGGACAAGCGCAAACAGGACGGCGCCAATGATGGGCAGCAGGACGGCAACACAGCCGACAATCAACAAGGCCACCAGCGCGACTTGCGCCAGTCGGTTGGGGTTTTCTTCGGAGAACACGCTAGACTTTCGAGAGTAGTTTGAGCGCCTGACGAATGCCGTCCGAGGTGCCAATATCAGCCGGCAGCTGCTTCATCGCCGAAGCGGCTTCTTTTTCGTTGTAACCCAGCGCCAGCAGTGCGTTGGAAATATCCTGTTTTGTATCGTCGACCGCAAGATTTAGCGAAATCCCGGTTGTTTCGGCCAACTTCCCCTTTAGTTCGAGCAACAGACGCTCGGCGGTTTTCTTGCCGATGCCGGGCATTTTGATCAGCCGCCCGAGTTCTTGTTGCGCCACCGCCGCGGCGAGATCGCCAACTGACAGGCCGGAAAGTACCGAAAGCGCCGTCCGCGCACCAATGCCGGAAACCTTGAGCAATTGACGGAAGGCAAAACGCTCGGCTTCGGTAAGGAAACCATAGAGATAATGGCCGTCTTCGCGCACGGCAAAGTGGGTGAGCAGCGTCGTCTTTTCACCGCCCGCCGGCAGGTTGTAGAAAGTGCTCATCGGCACATCAAGCTCGTAGCCGACGCCGTTCACGTCGAGCACGATCTGCGGCGGATTTTTTTCGGCCAGCAGGCCCGTCAGTCGTCCAATCATTTCGGCTCGCCTTCCTTCAGAAATACTGTAATTTCAAACAGCTTATCATCCTATCAGCCGTCCACCACGAACGCGATAGCCGGCCGTGGACATTGCCCCCAAACCCTGCCCACCGTGCGCGTGAGCAATGGCACAAGCAAGCGCATCGGCTGCATCGGCCGTGGGTGCCCCGGTCAGATTCAATAAGCGGATCACCATGTGCTGGACTTGATCCTTGCTCGCCTTGCCCTGGCCGACAACGGCTTGTTTGACCTGTAGCGCGGTGTATTCGGCGACTGACAAATCGGCATGCACCAAGGCGCTGAGGGCCGCCCCACGGGCCTGGCCGAGCAATAATGTCGATTGCGGATTGACGTTGACGAAGACTTTCTCCACGGCGGCCTGATTCGGCGCGTAGGTGGCAATCACTTCGCTGATCCCGGCAAACAGGGTTTTGATCCGCGCGGGTAACGATTCTTTATCGTTCGATTTGATGCAGCCGCTAGCGACATAAACCAGTTGCTTGCCCTGCAATTCAATGACGCCAAAGCCGGTAACCCGCAGTCCGGGGTCGATGCCGAGGATGCGCGGTACGATTCGCAACTCATTCTGCAACGCTTTCCGGGGTGCGCTCGGCAATTCAGTCATTTAACCCGCGCCACCAGATAAACGCCGCTTACCGCGAGCAACATGCCGAAGGCTGCGGTCAACGTTAATTTTTCGCCAAAAAACACGAAGGCGATCAGCGCCGTCGAAAGTGGTGTCAGATAAAACAGGCTGGCGACATTGACCGCGCTACCGCTGCGGATCAACAGATTGAGCAAACTGATCGCACCAATCGACAAAACCAGCACCAGCCAGCCGAGGGCAAAGCTGAATTGCCCCGTCCATTCGATCTGATAATCCTCAAACAAAACCACGGCAATGGCGGTCAGCAGCGCGGTCGGGACAAACTGAATCACCGAACCGCTGCGTAAATCAAATTGGGCGCAGAAGCGTTTTTGATAAAGCGTGCCGACGGTGATGCCGAGCAATGCGATCAAGGCCGGAATCAGCATCGGCCCGAGCGCGGCATCACCGAATTTGCCCGAAACCACCAAGCCAACACCGACGAAGCCGAGCGCCAGGCCGCCCCATTGCCGGACACTGACTTTTTCACCAAGCAACCAGCCGGCGCCAAACGCTGTCAGCAACGGCTGCATGCCGACGACCAAGGCCGTAATGCCCGCGGGTAAACCGTGTTTGATCGCGACAAAAACACCACCGAGATAAACCGCATGCACCAGCACGCCGGAAACGCCGATATGCAGCCACTGCATCGGCTGATCCGGCCACGGCGCGCGCATCACCAGCGCAATCACCGTCATCAGCGCAATCACGAAGCCATAACGCGTCAGCAGAAAAGAGAGGGGCTCCGCATAGGGCAAGCCGTACTTGGCCCCGATGAAGCCCGTGCTCCAGAGAAAAACAAAAAGGACTGGATAGAAGCGCTGCATCAGTCAAAAACTGTCGCCAACGCCTCAGGGTTAAGTCGCAAATTAATCCGGCTTAGTCGCAACTCGCCTGGCAACTGGCCGGATTACTGGCGCAAGCCTCGGCGTTATCGACGGCACAGGCGCCCTTGGTCCGGTAGGTGAAATTCACGCCGCCCGGATAGCTGCAAACCAGTTTTTTCAGCTTGCCCCGAGTCTCGACATTCATCCCGGTCGCCTTCAGAGCCTTGACCGTTGCCGCCGGCAAATCACAGGAAACATAACCGTCAAAAGCACCGTCAGCAGACTCCCACAGCGCGACATTTTTCATTACGCGATAGTCTTCATAGCGAATGCAGGAATCCGTCTGGTTGGCGTAAGCCTTGCTGGCATCGCTGCAAAATCCACTATAGGTGTACTTCAACTCCTCCTCCGTCGGGCAAGCATTCACCTGACTAACCGCAGCCAGATCAGGGCAAAGCCGCGGCGCCGCCGAAGCAGCCAGGCTCAGTGTGGTCAAAAATACAGCAAGCAATACACGATGCAACTTCATAAAAACTCCTGACTGCGCGGCGAGCGCTTATTCATCCATCACAGCGGTGGTGTAGATTTCCTGTACGTCGTCGAGCCCTTCCAGGGCATCGAGCAACTTCTGCATTTTCACGGCATCCTCACCTTCAATCGGCGATTCACCTTCCGGCTTCATCGTCACTTCGCCGAATTCCGGCTTGAAGCCGGCCGCTTCAAGCGCATCCTTGACCGCCATGTAGTCGTTGGGCGGGGTCAGCACTTCGATTGAGCCGTCGTCGTTGGTCGTCACATCGTCGGCCCCGGCCTCGATCGCGGCATCCATCAGCGCCGCTTCGTCGGTCCCCGGCGCGAAGATCATCTGGCCGCAATGCTTGAACTGGAAAGCGACGCAACCATCGGAACCCATATTGCCACCGTACTTGGAAAAGGCATGGCGAACTTCGGCCACGGTCCTGACCTTATTGTCGGTCAGGCAGTCGACCATGATGGCCGCGCCGCCGATACCGTAACCTTCGTAACGAATCTCGACGTACTCGACGCCTTCGAGTTCGCCGGTACCCTTCTTGATGGCGGTGTCGATCTTGTCCTTGGGCATATTGATGCCCTTGGCCTTGTCGACCGCAACGCGCAGGCGCGGGTTGAAGTTGATGTCGCCGCCGCCCATCTTGGCAGCGACCGTAATTTCCTTGGCGATCTTGGAAAAAGCGGCGCCGCGCTTTTCATCCTGACGGCCCTTACGATGCTGAATATTGGCCCACTTGGAATGCCCAGCCATGATGTACGCTCACTGTGCAGAAAATAAAGAAGGGCGCATTTTACCTGCGCCAGCGCAGCTCGTCAGGCCAGCATCTCCAACAACTTGTCATGCCATAACTCGAGCGGAATTTGCCCCATTTTTTTACCGAGTCGGCGCTTGTCGATTGAGCGAATCTGGTCAAGTAAAATACGCGCTGGCTTGCCACCGAATTCGACTTCGGGGCGACAACCCAATGGCTGCCCCTGACTCGTCAACGGCACGATGACAACCCGCGGCAAGGCGGCATTCATGTCATCCGGGGAAACAATCAGCGCCGGACGGGTTTTGCGAATTTCAGTACCGATTGTCGGGTCAAGATTGACCCAATAGACCTCACCACGCTTCACCATACCCATTCGCCACATTCGTCATCCATTGGCAAAGCAGCCAGAACATCATCGTCCAATGCGGCTTGATAACCATCGAACCAATGAGCGCGGGGAGAGCTGACTGGTTCAATCACCAGACAGCCTGCCTCTTGACGCAATTCAACTTCGTCCCCAATGGCCGCCGCAGCAAGCAATGCGGCAGGAATAATAATGCCGCGGGAATTTCCGATTTTACGAAGAGAGATTCGCATCTGATAGCTCCGAAGCGTTAATGTTGCAACAATGTTATAACAAAATAGCTGTTTGTGCAAGCTGCGTCACATCGACAAACTCGCGAGCACAAATGTCGCCTGCGTAGTTTTTACTGTAATAATCCAATTTTCCCCACTTGCCAAAATTGCCGCCATGTCCGAACCCCTCTATCTCGCCAAGTCCGAAGACGGTTACCCCGCCCTGCTGCCGCAAATGGCCAATCGCCATGGTCTGATCACCGGCGCCACCGGCACCGGCAAAACCGTCACCCTGCAGTCGATGGCCGAGCGCCTTTCCTACGCCGGCGTGCCGGTCTTCATGGCGGATGTGAAGGGCGACCTCTCGGGCGCCGGAGCGGCCGGTGTGGTCAGCCCCAAACTGCAAAAGCGCATTGACGAACTTGGCCTCGAAGGCTTCGTCCCCTACGCCAACCCGGTCGCCTTCTGGGACGTTTTCGGCCAGGGCGGCATTCCCGTCCGCGCCACAATCTCGGATATGGGGCCGCTGCTCCTGGCCCGTCTGCTCAACCTGAACGACACGCAGAGCGGCGTGCTGCAACTGGTCTTCAAGATCGCCGACGATCAGGGTTTGTTGCTGCTCGACCTCAAGGATCTGCGCGCCATGATCCAGCACGTCGGAGAGAACGCCAAAAGCTTCACCACCGAATATGGCAATGTGTCGACCGCCTCGATCGGCGCCATCCAGCGCGGCCTGCTGACCCTTGAAGAACAAGGCGGCGACCTCTTCTTCGGCGAGCCGATGCTCGATATTCACGACCTGATGCAGGTCGATGAAAACGGCCGCGGCGTCATCAACATCCTCGCCGCCGACAAGCTGATCCACGCCCCGGCGCTCTACTCCACCTTCCTGCTCTGGCTGCTCGCCGAACTCTTCGAGCAACTGCCGGAAGCCGGCGATCTCGACAAGCCGAAACTGGTTTTCTTCTTCGACGAAGCGCATCTGTTATTCACCGATGCACCGCAGGCGCTGACCGACAAGGTCGAACAAGTCGTCCGCCTGATCCGCTCGAAGGGCGTCGGCGTCTTCTTCGTCACGCAAAACCCATTGGATGTACCGGACAAAATCCTCGGCCAGCTCGGCAACCGCGTCCAGCACGCCCTGCGCGCCTTCACGCCGCGCGACCAGAAAGCCGTCCAGGCGGCAGCGCAAACCATGCGCGCCAATCCGAAATTCGACGCCGCCAGCGTCATCACCGAACTCGGCGTCGGCGAAGCGCTGGTTTCCTTCCTCGATGAAAAAGGCCGCCCGACGGTGGTTGAGCGCAGCATGATCTTCCCGCCCGCCTCGCGCCTCGGGCCGCTGACGACCGACGAACGCCAGGCCTTCATTCAGACCTCGCCACTACGCGCCACCTATGGCACCACGGTCGACCGCGAATCGGCCTATGAAATCCTGCGTGGCCAACCCGCCAACGCCCAGCCCGCCCCTGGCGCCATCCCTGCGCCTCCGGCCGGCAGCCGGCGCAATGGCAACCTCGAGACTAATGATTGGGGCAACCACAGCACCCAGCAAGCCCAGCCACGTCCAATGCCCAGCCCGCAGCCACGGCAAAATGCCCCGGCGCCGCAAGGAGAATCGGGCGGTGGCTTATTCGGCAGCCTCGGCGAAATGCTCGGCGGCAGCACCGGTCCGCGTGGCGGCAAACGCGAAGGCATCATCGAGGCCGCCGCCAAAAGCGCCGCCCGCGGCATGGCCGGCACTGTCGGACGCTCTATCGGGCAACAAATCCTGCGCGGCGTGCTCGGGTCAATACTCGGCGGCAAGCGCTGAACTTCAACCGGTCGTGTACTGTCCATTTCCCAGGCTTGACCATAGCAAGTATTTACGCTGACCCCAGCCATGCTACGGTCAACCGGGAAAAACCGGCAAAAACACACTACGCTTTGCCCACTCCATCACACCAAGGCATCACAAAGCCTGATCGCACATTGAAAGGCCGAATTCATGGCAATCGGTTGGCTCACCATCCTCAAAACTGTTCCCTGGTCAGAAGTCATCAGCAACGCCCCCACGGTGGCCGATGGCGCCAAAAAACTCTGGCAAACCGTCGGAAAAAAAACGACGCCACAACCGGCGACGGAAAGCGCAACGGCAGCCTATGGCGAATCAGCCGAAGTCCCCAGCCTCGCCACACTAGCCGCTCAAATCAAGGCTACGGAGGCCAAAACGGCTCAGTTACATGCGCAAATGCTTGCCTCCTCGGAGTTAATTGCAGCACTAGCCGAGCAAAATACCCAGTTAATCAAACGCCTTGAAACCCACCGCAAGCGCGTTTTGTGGCTCAGCGCAGTCACCGCCCTACTCGCCATCGCGGCTGTTATTTCGCTGGCAGCGGCTTTCACGCCCACATAAGCGTTTTTTTGCGCTTGCAACGTCGATCGCCAACACAAGATAAGCGCCGAATTCTCGGCGCCTTGCCCGCCACTCAGCGTCATTTTTTGCAGCATTTAGCTGTGTCATTTCTGGACAACACATCGCGCGCACCCACCCGCTGACGGCGCTCGGCGAGAGCGAATCCGCCGGTGTCAAAGCGCTTCAGGGCCGCCCGACTCCAGCCTTGCCGCTGGCATACTCCTGGCTTTATCTGGCTTAAGGCCGACTTTGTCGTGCCCGACCATTGCGCCAAATCGCGGTGCAAGTATTTTTGAGACCTTGGCCAGAGAGACCCCGATGAAACACTATGAAGTTTTCCCTGCTCGTACCAACACCCCTTTTCAACTGAGTGAATTTGAGGTGCCCGCTTTGGCTGATCGGGAAGTAGCCGTCGCGATCAAGGCGGTCTCCCTGAACTACCGGGATCTGCTGGTTAGCAAAAATACCTATTTCTCCCCCATTAGCGCTGGCCGGGTGCCCTGCTCCGACGGTGCTGGCGAGGTCATCGCCATCGGCAAAGCAGTGACCCAGCTAAAAGTGGGCGACCGAGTGGCGAGTTTATTTTTTCCCTATTGGGCAAGTGGTCGCGGTGATCCAGCGAGCATCGCCCTCGCCCTCGGGGCCGAACTGGACGGTGTGCTCACCGAGCGTTTTGTCAGCGACGAAA
>JAUYQT010000515.1 GCA_030697085.1 Azonexus sp.
AGGGTAAATCGGGCCTGCAGTCAGCCGTACTTAACGAATTTGCCGGCCAGGGCTTAAGGTTGATTGAAGTGGACAAAGAAGATTTGGTCGATCTGGCCGATATCGTTGACCTGATCGACGCTCGCCCAGAACGTTTCATTATCTTCTGTGACGACCTCTCTTTCGAGGCTGGCGAAACCACGTACAAGGCGCTGAAATCGGTACTCGATGGCTCAATTTCGGCACCGCCAGATAACGTGCTGATTTACGCCACCTCCAACCGTCGCCATTTAATGCCGGAATACTTTTCAGAGAATCTCGAAACGAAGCGGGTTGATGACGAAATTCACCCCGGGGAGGCGACCGAAGAAAAAATATCACTCTCCGAGCGCTTTGGTTTGTGGATTTCTTTTTACCCCTTCAGCCAGGATGACTATCTAAACATCGTCAATCACTGGCTGCGGCATTTGGACGTTAGCGAAAAAGTAATTGCCAGCAGCGAGCGCGACGCTCTGAACTGGGCGCTCGGTCGCGGCTCACGCTCAGGCCGAGTCGCTTGGCAATTTGCCCGCGATCTGGCCGGCCAACAGAAATCACCGAGAAAGTCGGGCAAGTGAGCAAAATCGTCGAAGTTGCAGCCGCCGTCATGCTGCGTGCCGAAGGCCAGGAGTTTCTGCTCGCCCAACGCCCGGAAGGTAAAGTTTACGCCGGCTACTGGGAGTTCCCCGGCGGCAAGGTCGAAGCCGGCGAAACGGTGCATCAAGCGCTGATCCGTGAGTTACAAGAAGAGCTCGGCATTACGGCCACCGCCTGCTCACCATGGCTGACTCGGCAATTCACCTACCCGCACGCCACTGTCCGCCTGCATTTTTGGCGCGTCACCGCCTGGGATGGCGAGATCGGGATCACAGCGCCCCTGGAGCACGCTGCGGTCAACTGGGAAAAATGCGGCAAATCCGCCACGGTCACGCCCATCCTGCCCGCCAATGATCCGATCCTGAAAGCGCTGGCCCTGCCGACCACGATGGCTATCACCATGGCTGAAATCGAAGGTAGCGAAGCACAGTTGGTGCACCTGGCGCAATCACTGGCCGCCGGCCTTCGTCTAATTCAGGTACGCGACAAAAACTGGCCGATGGCAAAACGATGGAACTTTGCCGAATCCGTCGTGCAGCTCGCCCGGCGTTATCCCGACGCACTGGTCGTAATCGGCGACGATGCTGAAATAGCCTGCCAGATCAACGCAGATGGCGTGCATCTGTCATCGAACAAGCTACTTACGACGACGCAGCGCCCAGATTTCAAGTGGGTAGGCGCGTCCTGCCATAATGCGGCGGAACTGGCAAAAGCCATCGAAGTGGGTTGCGATTACGCCCTGCTTGGGGCGGTATTACCGACGCCGACACATCCCGAATCGAGCGGCCTTGGCTGGGCAGAATTTGCTCGGCTCATCGCCAATTGCCCGATACCCGTCTTTGCCCTCGGTGGCTTGCGCAGCGAGATGATGACCGAAGCGCAGCAACAGGGCGCCCACGGACTGGCGATGATGCGGGGCTGGTAGCGGCATTGAGTATTGATCCAGAAGAGACACCAAGCCACAAAGCACAATTAACAAATCCGGGGCGCTGCACACAGAAAAACAGTACAGCTTAGAAAGCCTCGTTATCCGCCGGGACTTCGACAGCTTCCGTCACGGGAATCCGATAAGACTCATTGGCCCAACAGCCCAGGTCAATCTGCTTGCAACGCTCGGAACAAAATGGGCGCCAGGCATTTTCTGTAGACCACAACGAGTACTCGCCACACTGCGGGCAGCGAACTTTGCGGGTCGCCATCACAAATTACAAAAAGTAAGATTTAAGGAAGGCTTTGAGCCATATTTGGCGGTGGTTTTCGTCATTTCGTTATGCCTTAGCTACACAGTTGGCTACACGTATTCCGCGAGATGAGCTGAGACAATACACAAATCAAGGTTCAACGGATACTCCCTGATCAGCCCCTAACCCACCGAACCTGATTTGGCGTGAAGATGCAAAGTCCAGCGTTTGATCATCTCCAGCATGAAAGCACGATCATTGGTATTCAAATCGTAAAGCCATGCCGAAATTGTACGCGCTTGGTCGTTCGGCATTGGAGAGCTTTCACCAAGCAATTCAGCCATAGTCGTATTCAGAACAGATGCAAGGCGCTGGAGCGTCAATAACGAGGGAGTCGTAGCCCCGCGCTCAAAGCGGGAAATCGTTTCCGTTTCAACGCCAATCCTCTCGGCAAGCTCCCCTTGTGTCCAGCCAATACGCTTACGTACATCGGCAAGACTTTTGCCAATGTTCATTGCCAGTGCTTTCTGAATTTCGTTCTTGGTGACCATATCTGTTGAATTTCAAATCAACATTGATGATCCATTCCCCCCGCAATACAGAACAGGACTCAAATTGTCATAAGTCGTACTAGAATGACTAATTTGTCAGGCATCAAGCAATCAAAATGGCAACAGAAAACCCCACTCAGTCGAATCCGCCACTCAAGGCACTACGCACCACACAGCTAGAAGGGACCGAAACTTTTCACTTCGACGGCAGCCCGACAAACTCTTCTGCCAATTCATTCTGGCGCTGGGCATACTCAAATCTTGTCGCCAACAACCTGCGGGGGCATTTAGCGGAATATTTGGTTGCCTGCGACCTTGGTCTGAATCAAGGAACTCGCGTTGAATGGGATGAGTGCGATCTTCGACTACCAACAGGAGTACGCATTGAGATTAAATCTGCTGCCTACCTGCAATCTTGGGGGCAGAAAGATTTTTCCAAAATTACATTCAAGATTGCCCCAAGTTGCGCATGGGACAAAAAAACTCAGACTCGGAGCAAAACACCGGCAAGGCATTCCGACATCTATGTCTTCTGCCTGTTGAACCACAAAGACAAAGAGTCACTGGACCCCAAGAATCTCAACCAGTGGGATTTTTTTGTTCTCCCCACATCGAAAATCAACGAGAAACTTGGCAATCAGGAAAACATTAGCCTTTCAGCCTTGAAAAGGTTGGCACCGGCACAATGCCGCTTTGGCGAAATCAATAGAGCAGTGGCCGAATTCATGAATGCCGAGAACACCGCGCACCAAGACAGCCAAGACGACTGAATCAGAAGAGCGCACCGGCAGCATTGCCTACAAATATTTCCGCGTCCCTGATATACCTCGCCAGCATGGCGTCAGACGCATGGCCCGTTTGCTGACGTATCTTCCAACTTGATACTCCCGCCTGAGCTGCGCTGGTCACCAGCCCAGAGCGAAGGCTATGCCCCGAGAAAGTTTTCGGATCAAACCCAGCCGCCTCAGCGCGTTGCTTGACGGCAAGAGCAACATTCTGGGCGGTAAGCGAATTGCTGCCCACCCTGCCACGCCGATCAACAGGCCGGAAAATTGGACCACTGGAAATACCAGCGAATTTCAACCATCCTTCCAACGCACTTACTGGGCAGACTTTGCCACGCGCATGCGGAATTGCAACCTTTCGCCCCTTCCGTTCTTGGTCTGTCTTCGAGGAGCGGAGATTGACCACCACTCCCTGCTTAACGAACTGAACATCTTCAACTGTCAAAGCAACAAGTTCGCTACGCCGAAAAGCGCCAGCAAAACCTATCATCAGAAGCGCCCTGTCCCTAATCCCTTTACTTCCACCGAGGTTTTCAACCATCGCACAAACATCCGGCCAGAGTGCCGGGGTCACCTGACGCTGTTCGACCCCATGAATTCGTTTGATCCCTCTGTACGTCGCCCGTACATATTCGGTCTGACAAGGTGAGTTCATACTTCGTAATACATGGGCTTTGGAGATGCTCGACAACCAGCGAGCAAGAGTGGCAATCGAATGGGATTGGGCATGGGCGGCAAGGTAATTTGCAATAACCTCGGGAGGCGAAGGAAGCGAGCCGCCCCACTCCAAAAACCGCTGGATGTCTGACGAATACGCCCGTCGGGTATTCTCAGCCACTGACGAACGCACATAGTCCAGAACTGCCGGAGTCACCTCACAAGGTGTGCAATTGATTGCACGGGCAACGAGAGAGTCCATTACTCACACCTCGACGTGTATAAAGAGGTATTGTACGCAGAGTTGCGTATTTGTCAATGTAATCAGTTACTTACAAAAAAACAGCACGCTAATAAATTGGCGTTTTTGGGTAACGATAATGAAGGATTATCGCTAGTTGTCTCGCTTGCATACGGGGAATGGAATGACGTTGCATCTCTCGGTTTTCCTCATGCCCGTTTGCTTCGTTCTGCCTATAGGCGTCATGGGGAACCGAAATATGGCCGCGCCACTTACAGGCACCAGCCCAACATAAACCAGAGGATCATCAGCATCCCCCAGCCCACCATACCGATCATCCTCTTGGTAATCAGGTATATCATCCAACCAGTTTGGCAGAGCGTGGCGAATATGCTCTTCAAAAATTTCAGTCAGTAATTCCTCAGCTTTCTCACAAGCCTGCCGCATCTTGATTACCTTCTCATCCTTCGCCTCTGGCCAATCTGGTATGGACGCCATATTCGAGGCAAAACGAGCGCCTTCACTCAGGCCAGCATCGGGATCAGAATCTACAAATTCCGCTTCCGGGTCAAAATATTCCAGAAACGACTCCCACCAAGGCAGAACCGCTGCTCGGCTAATGTTCAATCCATCCTTTCTATCCCGAAATGACAGACGTGATTTGAGCGCACTAAGCGCAAGACGCTTGAACTTTTCGTCTAACTCGGGGGCAACATCTGATTCAAAAACTCGGCAATCGTTATGGTCATAGCAGAGTAGCCCTGACCGACTCTTGGCTTTAGCAACAAAACTCCTGAAGTCGCCACTTGTTGCGTGGGAATTATCGGC
>JAUYQT010000543.1 GCA_030697085.1 Azonexus sp.
TCAAGTTCAATGTCCAGAATATCTTCGACAAGGTCTATTACGACGCGCTCTATGACAACGGTGCATTCGTCGTGCCCGGCCAGGCACGTCGCTTCATCTTGAGCGCGGAATACAAGTTCTAAGTTTTAGCAAGCCTTTCCCGTCCTTGGGCGGGACGGTTTGCTGGCAGTCGATGGTGGGTTTTTGGGCAAAAAACGCTGTCGACCGCGCCATTCAACATTTGCCCCATTTATTTATCGCCCACAGGAAATTAATCGATGAAAAAACAACTTCTCGTGATCGCGCTGGCCCTGGCCACCGCCTTCAGTGCCACAGCCGAGGAAAAAGTGCTCAATCTCTATTCCGCCCGCCATTACCAGACGGATGAAAAGCTCTACGAGAACTTCACGAAGCAGACCGGCATCAAGATCAACCGGATCGAAGGCAAGGAAGAGGAGTTGATGGAGCGCATTCGCAACGAAGGCGCCAACAGCCCGGCCGATGTTTTCATCACGGTCGATGCGTCGCGTCTGGCGACGGCCGATGCCCTCGGCCTCTTTGCGCCGGTCAAGTCAAAATTGCTGGAAGCGCGCATTCCGGCACATTTGCATACCGATACCTGGTTTGCCTTCTCGACCCGCGCCCGCGTCATCATCTACAACCGCGCCGCGTTGAAGGCCGACGATGTCCCGACCTATGAATCGCTGGCCGATCCGAAACTCAAGGGCAAGCTGTGCAGCCGTTCCGGTGCGCATCCCTACAACCTGTCGCTGGTTTCCTCACTGATCGCCCATGACGGCGAAGCGAAGACGGAAGAATGGGCCAAGGGCGTGGTCGCCAACTTCGCCCGTGCGCCGAAGGGCGGCGATACCGACCAGATCAAGTCGGTGGCGGCCGGCGAGTGTGGTGTTGCGGTGTCCAATACCTATTATCTGGCGCGGCTGATCCGTTCCGACAAGGTCGAGGATCGCCGTCTGATGGAGCGCGTTGGCATCGTATGGCCGAATCAGGCGGGTCACGGCACGCATATCAACATTTCCGGCGGCGGCATGGTCAAGACTGCCAAAAATCAGGAAGCGGCCGTCAAGTTTCTTGAATATCTGGCCAGCGATGAGGCGCAACGTTATTTTGCCGATGGCAACAACGAATGGCCGGTGGTGGCGGGGTTGAGCATCAACAACCCGGCGCTCGATGCGATGGGCAAGTTCAAGGCCGATACCTTGCCGATCAGCGCCCTGGCGAAGAACGTCGTGGCGGCGCAGAAGCTGCTCGACCGCGCAGGCTATCGATAAGACTGCACTGCTTCAATCCATTTCGTCGTTCCCGCGCACCCCAAGGGTACTTCCTGCGGGGCGCAGGCGGGAACCCATGATAATCAAGGTGCTGGATCCCCGCCTGCGCGAGGATGACAAATTAATCAGCGCCGCAATAAGTCAAAGATCGCTGAACCATGAAAAACACCTTTGATCGCCGCCGTTTTCTGCTCTCGCTGGGCGCTTTTGGCCTGCTCTCCAAATCCGGGCTGGCCCTGGCCGGGGGGGATGCAGCAGCATCCAGCGCCCTGATCGCTGCCGCCTGGCGTGGCCCCAATTCTGGCGACACTTATTACGCCGGTGTGCTGGCCGCGAACTGGGAAAGCAAAAAGCTGGAAATCCGTTACGCCACGGCCTTGCCCACCCGCCCGCACGGCTTGCTGCCAGAAGCCGGTGGCGGTTTGCTGGTCACCGGCGTGCGTCCCGGCAGCTGGTTGCTACGTTGTGACGGCAACGGCGAGGTGACGCAGCAGATCAATCTGGAAGAAGAAACCTCCAGCGCCCGGCTGAACGGCCACGCCATTCTCAGTCAGCGTGGCGACCTGATTTACACCACCGAAACCGACAGCAAAAACGGCCACGGCAAGATCGGTGTGCGCGATAGAAAAAGCCTGAAAAAGCTTGATGAGTGGGAAAGCCACGGCATGGAGCCGCACCAGTTGCTGCTCGATGGCGACGGCCATGTCGTCATCGCCAATGGCGGTATTCCGCGCACGGCGACCGACAAGAAGTACGATCTGCACCGCATGGATTCCTCATTGGTCCGGCTTGATGGCCAGAGCGGCCGGCTGCTGCGCCAGTGGAAACTGGACGACCCGCGCCTCAGCCTGCGCCACCTCGCCTGGAGCCATTCAGCGGCGGCCGGAAAAACTTTCCTCGGCGTCGCCATGCAGGCCGAACACGATGACCCGGCCAAACGTGCCGCAGCGCCGGTACTGGCGGTGCTCGATGGCGATGATTTGCGCATCCCCACTCGTGCCAACGATGGTGTTGGCTACGCCGGCGATATCACCGCCGCTTACAACGGTGGCTTTGCGCTTTCCAGCAACCAGGCCGGCCTGGCCCAACTGTGGCACCCCGGCGCACCGGACAAGCTGGTGCCGATTGTCGAATTGCAGGAAGCCTACGCCCTGACCACCTGGGACGGACCGAATCCGGGCGGCGGTGTGCTGGTTTCCACTGCGTTAGGGCTGGTCCGCTGGCACCCGACAGCCAAGCCACTGCTTTTGCCCTGGCCGAAAAAAATGGCACTGGATAACCATTGGGTGCTGTTCAACGAAGCCTGATTTGAAAGGGGCCGCTGGCCCTTTTTTTACGCCGTTAAAAGCCAGAAGATCGCTACGGTCAACTGAAATTTCAGCCGTTTTTTTATATGCGATACCGCACAGACCAATCGGCGCTGTGGAGTAGTGTCTATGCCATGACGACCCCAAAATTCATGCTGTGAAATGGAGGATTCCCGTCTCGAAGGAGTAACTCATGAAAGCCCGAAATCACTACTCAACATTAAGCATCGATCGGTGTGCCTCTTGTGATGAAATCAAGCGAGCCTATCGAGCGCTGGCCAAGCGCTTTCATCCGGATGTCACCAACGACCTTGATGGCGAGGCAAAATTCAAGGATGTGGCTGAAGCGTACAGAACGCTGAAGTACCCTGAAAAACGGGTGGCCTACGATCACCAGATCCATAACATTTGTGCTGGCGAACGAGGGGTACGAACACCGAATGTTGCCGCCGTGCCTGATTTCGACTTCGGGTTACAGGTTTGGTCTTATTGGTCAGGGTTCTGGACGAAATTCGGTCGCCGTTCGGAACTGTAATTGCGCCGACCGGTATCTGCTCCTTGCGTGGTGGCCGGCCCGATGCCGCCCCTTGGTTGACGAGTGCTGGCAGAACAACGCTTGAGCAAGTTCGGCCGTATCACTCCGGCCGTATCACTCCGGCATTATCTCGGCCGCCCCCTCGCAAGCCTCGCTAACGGTTCGCCCAAAGCTCGAAACACCGGCGCTCTTGACGAAGACGCATTGCTTGCCCGTCCGTTTGCATTGCTCCTTAACCCGCCAATAGGCGTTGTGGCTGATGCAGCCGGCCTGGCAGACGACCAGGTCGGCGGCTGACAGGGCGGCGTCGATGCGATGCAGGCT
>JAUYQT010000556.1 GCA_030697085.1 Azonexus sp.
GAATCCGCCGCTTGAAGCGCCGTACCGAGTTGTCGTTACGAATGTCGAGATCGTTGACCGCATCAACCAACACTTCGGAAAAGACCAGCAGCGAGGCCCGATGCAGATGGGCGATCAGGAAGACGAGAAAATACTGGTGGCGGAACTGCGCCAGTACGCCGCGTTCGGCATCCATGAAAAACGGGAAGGCGGTATCGCCGACAACGGTGAAGGCATTGCCGGTGCAGATGAAGCGGGTGTTCGGGCCGGCATCGCTATTGGTCCAGAAGCGATCCTGACAGAAACGCTTTTCGAATTCGATGACTGCCGGCTCGTTGATCGGCAGGTTTTCGTTCGGGTGCAGCATGGTGGCCAGCCCGATGCGTATCCATTCCTCGCGGCTTAGTGAGCGTGGCTGCTCCATCGCCAGAAAAGCCATCACCGGCATGCGTTGATATTCGATCAGCCGATAGCGCAAGTCGCCCACTTCGTCGGAGTGCGCCAGCACCAGCGGCCGCAGCAGACAGGCCCAGTGTTCGGAAATGCAGGGGCTGCGATGCTGGGCGACATAATGGAGATATTTCTGGCGCCGCTCGGTATCGGAGCGGGCTATGAGCTCGCCATCGGTCCCGATCCACTCGGCGAGATAGACGTTGTGCAAACCTTCGCCACCTTCTTCCCAGCCGGAGGGGTAGGCGCGGCCGAAACGAAAGAGGATGTCGCGCACGGTATCTAGCGGCAAATTGCTGGCGCGCACCTCAAGATTGAGTTGCACCAGATCGAGGTCGTGGAAGAAATAGAGGTCGAGATGGACGATGTACAACTCGATCGGCGCTTGCCCCTGGTGCAGGGTCAGGCGCAGTTTGGCAATATCCTTGCGCCGGAAGATGTGCATCGGTGAATTGCCCGGCGGGTCATCCGGTGAGGCATTGCGCGAGCGCCCTTCGCCGTAGAGAAAGCGCTGGACATAGGGCAGGAAGGAGACGAATTCCCGGTAATGACGCTCCTGAAACTGGCTCGGGTCGTCGGTGAACTCGTCGTCGATCCGCTGCCAGGGCTTGGCCGCCTGGGTTGCCTCGAAAATCTCCCAATGCCGCCCCTCGCGCCCATCAGTCGCCAACGGTTCAAGCTGCAAGGGCCACACCAGGCTGGCATGGAACAGTCGCACGCGGCCGTTGTCTTGAATTTCGGTGGGTGAGGACACAAAGGCTCCCGGCGTTAAGTGGTGCAAGGGGGGTTCTAGTGGGTGTACCGCGCTGTCGAATCAGGCAGCCAGAAGGGTATGACAAATTCACGCGCTTCACCACAGCCGTGGTCGGAGCGTAAACTGACGTTATCCAGCCTGATTGTTTGCCCTCAGCATGTTGCAAAACAGATTGCCCTGTTCAATCGCATCATCCAGCGCCACGTGCGTATGGGGCGCGGGATCGAACCATTCAGCGGGCATCGATTGTTTGCCGCAGGCGCGATAGGGCTGGCGCAAGAGCGCCATGGCGTAAGTCTTGATGTCGATCACCGAATAGCCAAAAGGGTTCTCGCCAGCGAATTCCATCAGGTACCAATAGACAAAGGGAAAGTCGAAGGCACTTGGATACGCGACAAATACCGGTTTGCCCGGCAGCGCCTTCACCCAGGCCAGATAGCGCGGGATAGCCAGGCGTGGCGCTTCGGCGTTTTGCCGGCAAGCCGCCCACGCCGCCGGCTGGGTTGCCCACCAAGCCATCGTTTTCGGGTCAGGCGTTGCTCCCGGCAAGGGGGCGAAATTGACGGAAAATGTCCCAAGTAGTTGTTTGTCGGCC
>JAUYQT010000067.1 GCA_030697085.1 Azonexus sp.
AACCATAGGAAATCAGAATACCGAGAAATGTCCCCACCAAGGCCCCGCCGATCATCTTACCCAACACCGCAGGCGGGCTCCCCACCGAACCCATCACGTTAACGACGCCCATCACCGCGACCACGATACCGAAGGCTGGCACGGCACCAGCGATCTTCGCTACCACGTGCCCAGGCTCCGCCGCTTCATGGTGATGCGTCTCCAGCTCAACATCCATCAAGCTTTCGATTTCAACGGTATTCAAATTACCGCCGACCATCATGCGCAGATAGTCAGTAATAAACTCCATCAAATGATGGTCATGAACTAATGCCGGGTATTTGCTGAAAATAGGGCTGGCATCGGGATTTTCGATATCGCTTTCGATCGACATCAGCCCTTCTTTACGTACCTTGCCAAGAATCTCAAACAACATGGCCAAAGCGTCAATATAGAACGCCTTGTTGTACTTTGAACCCTTGAGCACGCCAGGCAAAGCACCCACAGTTGACTTAATGATCTTGATATCGTTACCCGCAACAAAGCCGCCGATAGTCAGACCAATAATCGCGACATACTCCGTAGGCACCCAGAGAGCGAGAAGACTGCCGTGCAACGCATAAGTCCCCAGCGATGAAGCCAGAATGATCACATAACCAACGATTAAAAACATCCAGACCCCCCATTCGCACCGGTCTACGACCGAGCTTATCTGCGTATACTTATTAGTGGCCGCTATTGTAGCCACAGGGATCACCCAAGCGCAAAGAAAGAGTTGCTCATATTTATGGCAAAACCAGGGCCACAAGCTAGTGCTAAACTTTATTCAATTTTTCTGGAACAATTTTTGTGATTCGCCATTGCCAACTTTGCGGCTCAAACGCTTCCTTGACCGTCCCGCTGGGTGACTCCTTACCCAGGCACGTCTGCGATAGCTGTGGTCACATCCACTACGAAAACCCACGCCTGATCGTTGGTTGTATCGCCGAATGGGAAGGACACATTCTCCTTTGCCGACGGGCCATTGAACCGCAACGAGGCCTCTGGACCCTACCCGCCGGCTTTATGGAAAACGGCGAATCCGCTGCTCAAGGCGCCAGTCGGGAAACGTTTGAAGAAAGCGGCGCAAAAGTGCTGATTGATGCCCCGTTTGCCATGATCAGTATCGCCCACATCAATCAGGTACATCTCTTTTATCGCGGCCGACTGAACAGTCCAGATTACCGCGCCGGAGAGGAAAGCCTGGAAGTGGCGCTTCTACCCCCTGAAAATATTCCCTGGCAGGACATAGCCTTTCGTAGTGTTACCTTTTGCCTGAAACAGTACCTTGCCGATCGCAGTGAAAGTCACTTTGGCTTTCACGAGATGGAACTTCTGCCGTTATGAAAACCCGTACCGAACGGATCAATCGTCGTCGTGCTTGTAATGGATCGGCACATGAATAGCAAACTGCTTGCCTCTTAAAGTTTCCGGCACCGCGGCTAGCCGTACAGCTCTTTCCATCATTTCAAGCGCATTTGTATCGAGCACGTCCAAACCACTGCTTTGATT